>CACZSG010000206.1 GCA_902783665.1 uncultured Lachnospiraceae bacterium
CCTCTGGCCTGATCCAGCTGCATGATGGCGCCTGCGGGCGTTGAACGCATGACCGGCTTGATCTTCAGCGCTGTCGCCACGAAAGCTTTCAGGTTGCTCAGTCTTCCGTTCTTCCGAAGGGTCTCAAGACTTTCCAGGACGAAATAGGTCGTCTGGGATTCGATATATGCCTCCACCTTCTCCACGATCTCTTCGAAGGAAAGTCCTTCCTCCTCGTATTCCTGGATCTTCATGGTGATCAGCGTCTCGCCCACCGAAGCGGAACGGGAATTGAAAACATGGATCTTCTTCTCCGGATGTTCCTCGAGCACCATCTGTCTGGCCAGGACGGCGCTGTTGCAGGAACCGCTCAGTTCAGCCGAAAGCGTAACGGCGTATGCATGGTCTACATCCCGTTCAAAAGCAGTGCGGTACACTTCCGGCGAGGGACATGCGGACTTCGGTCCTGTGGGACTTGCGGCGACCCTCCTGATAAAATCAAGCTGGTCGAAGGTTTCATCATCCACAAAGGAATCCCCGTCAACTTCCAGGGTGAGCGGGGCGGAGACGATCCGCTCGTCCTGTTTCATCTTATCCGTCCGTTCTCCGCAGCTGTCCATTATGATCACATAGCTCATGTCTTGCCCCCTTGCATAAGTAGGAACAGCCGGGGAAAATGCTCACAGGCATTCATCCCCCGGCTGCTATCAATCTTCATTACTAAAGCCAGATGCACGGCCCGGTCACAGAAAACTGTGCTGTGCGCCGTACATCAGTCTGCGGACAGACCACTGATAAATGAATCCAACGCGCTTGTGTCAATGGTATAGGTCTCAAGCTCGGCAGGCGTTTCCTGGGTCGATGTACCTGTACCTGTCACTCCGTTATACACAGCACCGCCAACCCACACGACCATGACAGCTGCGATCACGCCGAGAACTGTCTGGGTCAGGAGCCATTCCCGTTTTTCTTTCTTCTTGATCTTTTCGCGGTTTCTTTTCTGTTCTTTATAACGGTCTACTTTTGCCTGACTCATTTTAAAACACTCCTTATTTCCCTCATTTCAGATTCCCGAAGCTGCCGAATAATATACACCTTCCGAACCTGACTGCTCTTGTTTCAGTATACACAATCTGCCTGTTTTTTCAAGTTTTTTTTGCATATCATTGACCCTCCTGCCGAAATCGGCTATCATTGGAATTCAGAAATGAAAGGGGATCCTTGTTTTGCGCTCTTATCATATACAGGACAACCGAGAATTTATGCGGCAGCTTCTGCTGACCGAGACCTTTGATACTTTTCAGGTGCACGATGCCGCCATTACGACCTTCTGCACCTTCAGGGTGGACGGAGCCTTCCGTTCTTCCTATTTTGGCCCGGACGGGGCGGAACAGTTCCCCGACGAACAGGACCGTTATGCATACTGGGAAAGGGTCCGGCCGTTCTTTCTCGGGCTTACCAGGGGAAAGCATACGCCTCTGAAATTCCAGATCGTCTTCCGTCTTTCCGATGAACGCGCGAAGGAGCTTCTGCTCTCGGCCGGCAGCAGACAGACCGCGGACCTGATCGACAGTCTGCTTCTGAACATCCGTTTTGAAGACAACAGCCTGACAGCCGTCACCGGAGTCTCCCTGAAGCAGTTTTCCATGGACCGCACCGCGGAATTTGCATGGGACGAGGCCGCCGGCCGGTTTCTGAAAGAAGCCGGAATTCCCTTTACGGTGAACAGTTAATGTTTTTTTGTTAGCACTCGATTAATTTGAGTGCTAATTCTTTCTTGACTTTTCTCTTCCTCTATATTATGATGTTCATGCCAAATCCCAAACGGCATCTGTTCCGGATCTGGAATTCTTTCAGATCCGGGCTTTTTCCATATAGGGCCATGTTGGAATCACGGTGCGCAGCATGATCCGCCATCCGTTCCTGACAGGCTCATCGTGGAATAAATAGATATTGAATTCAGAAAGGGGCTGCTTAGCATGAGCAAAAAAACCGGAAATCTTTCCATCAACAGTGAGAATATATTTCCGATCATCAAAAAATGGCTGTATTCAGACCATGACATTTTCGTCCGTGAGCTGATCTCCAACGGCTGTGATGCCATCACCAAGCTTTCCAAGCTGGAAATGATGGGTGAGTACACTTTCCCGGACAATTATAAAAAAGAGATCCAGGTCATTGTCGATCCGGACGCGAAGACCATGAAATTCATCGATACAGGTCTTGGAATGACAGCGGACGAAGTGGAGGAATACATCACTCAGATCGCTTTCTCCGGCGCGGAAGCTTTCCTGAACAAATACAAGGATAAGACAACGGACGATGAGATCATCGGACACTTCGGCCTGGGCTTCTACTCTGCCTTCATGGTGGCGGATAAAGTGCATATCGACACGCTTTCCTACCAGAAGGACGCAGTTCCTGTCCACTGGGAATGCGACGGCGGCACGGACTATACCATCGAGGAAGGCACCCGTGATCAAGTAGGAACCGAGATCACCCTTTTCCTGTCCGAAGACGCGGTGGAGTTCTCCAATGAATACCGCGCACGCGAGGTCATCGAAAAATACTGTTCCTTCATGCCTGTTGAGATCTTCCTTTCAAAGGCAAACGCCCCTCAGGAATATGAGACCATCGACGAATCCGAGCTCCGCGAGGATGATGTTGTCGTAGAGCATATCCACGAGGATGCGAAAACAGAGGAACGGGAAAATGAGAACGGTGAAAAGGAAACCGTCGAGATCTCTCCTGCCAGAGACAGAGTGAAGATCAACCGCCGTCCGGTCTCCCTCTCCGACACGAAACCGCTGTGGACGAAACATCCGAATGACTGTACCGAAAAGGAATACAAGGACTTCTACCGGAAAGTCTTTATGGATTACAAAGAGCCCCTGTTCTGGATCCATCTGAACATGGACTATCCGTTCAACCTGAAGGGAATTCTTTACTTCCCGAAGATCAACACGGAATACGATTCCATCGAAGGCACCATCAAGCTTTACAACAACCAGGTATTCATCGCGGACAACATCAAAGAAGTCATCCCTGAATTCCTGATGCTGCTGAAGGGCGTCATCGACTGCCCGGATCTGCCTCTGAACGTTTCCAGAAGCGCTCTGCAGAATGACGGTTTTGTCAAAAAGATCTCCGAGTACATCACCAAGAAGGTATCTGACAAGCTTTCCGGCATGTGCAAGACAGACCGCGAAAACTACGAAAAGTACTGGGACGACATCAGCCCGTTCATCAAGTACGGCTGCATCAAGGATCACAAGTTCGGCGAAAAGATGATGGATTACATCCTGTACAAGAATCTGGACGGGAAATACATCACCACTCCGGAACTGCTCAAGGAGCAGGAAAAGAAAGAGGAATCTGCTTCCGGTGAAAACGCTGAGGCAGCGGATGCTTCCGCACAGGAACAGGATGCAAAGGACGGACAGGCAGACGCTGAGAAGCCGAAGAACATCATCTACTATGTAACGGATGAGATCCAGCAGAGCCAGTATATCAACATGTTCCGTGAGAACGGAATGGATGCCGTCATCCTGAAACACAACATTGATACCGCTTTCATCTCCCATATGGAGCAGCTACACGATTCCGTCCGGTTCCAGCGGATCGACGCCGAAATTACAGACTCCGCCCGGGAGGATTCTGACGCGGATTCCCTGAAGGAAATGACGGATACCCTTACGGAAGTGTTCCGGAAAGCTCTGAACAATGAGCGCCTTACCGTGAAAGTCGAGAAGCTGAAAAATGAATCTGTCTCCTCCATGATCACGCTTTCCGAGGAAAGCCGCCGCATGCAGGATATGATGAAAATGTACGGTATGGCCGGGATGGATCCGTCCATGTTCGGCAGCGATGTGACACTGGTGCTGAATGCCGGAAACAAACTGGTACAGTATGTCGCTTCCCACAAAGATGGCGAAAAGACGCCCATGCTGTGCGAACAGCTGTATGACCTGGCCATGATCGCGCACAGACCGCTGAATCCGGACGAAATGACCAGATTTATCTCAAGGAGCAACGAAATTCTTTCCCTGCTGGCAGAGTAATCTGCCGGCATCCCAGAAGAAGGGGCAGCACATGGACAGAATACTTCAAAAAATAAAGATTCTTCCGGGAAGCGCCTTGAAAATACTGGCGATCATCACCATGCTGATCGACCATACGGGCGCCATCATCATCCGCAGCATTCTGCGGCATTACCAGTCCGTTGGTGATACCGTGCATTTTTCGCAGTGGGCAGAACAGTACACGATTTCCCGGAACATTGGGCGGATCGCTTTTCCGATCTTCTGCTTTCTGATCGTAGAGGGATTTCTTCATACCAAAGATCCGAAAAAATACGCCAGACGTCTTTTCATCTTCGCACTGGTGTCGGAGATCCCCTTCGACCTGGCGCTGAAGGGAAACTGGTATTTCCCCGAGAAGTCCAACGTATACTTCACACTGCTTCTCGGAATGCTGGCCATCTGGGCCATGCAGTATTTCCATGAAAAGCCGCTTTTCGGGCTTGTCTGCGCCGCGGCAGCCATGACGGCAGCCTACCTGCTGAAGACCGATTACGGATACAGGGGCGTGCTGCTGATCGTGGCACTGTATGTTATGCGGTTCTCCCTGGTATCCCAGTGCATTACGGGAGCCGTAGCCGTTTCGTGGGAATATCCTGCCCCCTGGGCCTACCTGCCTGTCCTTTTCTATAACGGAAAACGCGGCAGGCAGATCAAGTATTTCTTCTACTTTTTCTATCCATGCCATCTTCTTCTGCTGTACGCGGCCAAGATCTGGCTGCTTCCGCAGATTTTATAGGAGCAGAATTTATATATGAATAAAAAAGAACTGTCAGAACTTCGCAGACTGTTTACACCGGAGCGCTGCCCCGTCACCAGGGTCTGCGGCTGTTATGTGGACAGCGAAAAGGAAAAAAAGGCCACCATCAAGGAGGCCTTCCTTTCTCTTCAGGAAGAAGAGATGTACAAATATTTTGAGATTTTCAAGAAGACCATGTCCGGGACCATCGGCAAACACCAGATGAACCTGGAGTTCCCTCTGGAAGCCGAGGAGGAAGGCGGCACACAGGAATTCCTGCTGCAGCTGAAAAACAGCCGTCTTACCGACGACGCCCTGCTGGACCGGTTTTACGACCATATCATCGAATCTTTCCCGTTTCCGGAAAACTACTACATTATCCTGATCCACTGTGCCTACGATATTCCGGGCAGAGGGACGGACGGAGCGGAGCTTTTCGACGCCTCGGACGATGTTTATGAGTATCTGCTGTGCAGCATCTGTCCTGTCAGGCTGACCAAGCCCGGGCTCTGTTACGACGAGGATGAGAACACCATTACGGAGCGAATCAGGGACTGGTTCGTGGAGCTGCCTGTCTGCGGATTTCTGTTTCCTGCTTTCAACGAGCGGAACACGGATATCCATTCCCTGCTCTACTACTCCAAAAATCCGGACGAGCGCAATGCGGATTTTGCGGAGGCCATGCTGGGCTGTACGCTTCCTCTGTCCGCTGCCTCCCAGAAAGAATCCTTCCAGTCCGTCGTCAGCGATACGCTGGGCGGAGAATGTACTTTTGAAGCCGTCAAAGAGATCCATGAGGCACTGAATTCCCTGTTGGAAGAACGCAAGGACGACCCGGACCCCGTGGTGATCGACCGGGGCGACGTGAAGCGTCTTCTCCAGGAGGTCGCCGAAGATCCGGAGTCCCTGGACCGGTTTGAGGAGCATTACAGCAGTGCCACCGGCGATGCCGGAACCACTCTGTACGTGGGCAACATTGCTGCCGCCACCAAATACGAAATTAAAACCCCGGGCATTTCCATTTCGGTAAAACCGGAAAGCGCGGATCTGATCGAGACCCGTGTCATTGACGGCAGACCCTATCTTCTGATTCCGGCGGACGATTCTGTTGAGCTGAACGGCATACCCGTAAAGGTGCCTGTTCCTCAGCCGTAATCCGATATCCATACGATCCTGGTACATCCGGGCAGTCTGAAGGCTGCCCGGATGTATTCATTTACCCACTCGTAGCCATCCATGTAGGGCATGATATTCCCATAGCGGTCGTCCGGATGCTTTCTGAGATACAATGTTCTGCTTTTTTCAGCAGGCACCCCCTTTCTTTCTTCCGGATCGGATACATTCTGATCCCTCTCAATCGTACCAGCCATGCCCTGATTCTTATCTTCTGTCCCGGGATTATTCCTCCCTGCTTCCTCCAGTATCCTCCAGTTCGAAAGAATCACCTCTCTGTTACTCTGATATCCTTCGTAGATGGAACTGTAATTCCCTGCTGCCTGTAGAAATACACCTGCCAGAAGCAGCAGACCGGACACTGCGGTCAGCCTGCGTCCATGCAGCGCATGAACGGCAGATACGGTCAGAACATGCCCGAGAGCAGGCATCAGCAGCAACAGGAACGGCAGAATGCCTCGTACCGGGATTTCCGGGCTGGCCAGTATGACAGCCAGTGCAGCGATTCCCCCTGATGTGGTATAAAACAGGGTCTTTCTTCCCTCTGATCTCAGAAATAACAAAAGCAGCAGAAGACCTGTCAAAAGGACGGCACCAGTCCCTGCTATCATTTTCCGGTCGGTGAGGCCGGAAGGCGCGGCTGCTTTCTGTACGGCAAGCACGGCTTCCGAAAGGCCGCATCCCCGCCCCTGCATCATGATGGAAAAACAGACGCACACCGCTCCGGCAGCGCCCGGCAGCCATGTCGCCAGCCCTCCTGTACCCTTTCTTTTTTTCTCTCTGATCATCTGATATGCCGCCAGTGCCGCGCACAGAAGCAGCAGCGTGATCAGATATCTGGTATATTCCGATCCCAGAATCCGCAGCAGTATTGTCATCCGGGCAGCCAGGGCTCTCCCGGCCTGAAGCACCAGGTTCCCGCCGCTCTGAAGCAGAAAAGCACTGCCGGCCGGTTTCTCTCTGCCGCTTTCCGCCAGTCTGCTGTAGGAACCCGGGGAAAGATACAGGAACAGGAAACCGGCGGCAGCCGCCAGATCCGCCTGCAGCATCCAGACAGGCACTCTCTTCTTTGCCGCAGCCCGGTCCCGGGTGATCAGCAGATGCACAGCCAGAATGGCAGCCGCATACTGTTCCTGAGACGCAGCAGCCACAAAAGCCGTAAGAGGCAGGAAACCTGACGGAGCACGCCTGTCATCCGCTGCCTCCGTCATCAGACGGATATCCGTCAGAAAAAAAGGCAGCGGCAGCACATAGATGGCCGCTGCGGTAAACCAGTAGAGGCCGTCTGCCGCCGGCTCCCTCTGGATCAGAAAGAACAGGGCCGGCTGCAGGGCGGCTGCCATGACCCTGATCCACAAAGAATTGTTTTTGAGATGCGCCTCGTTTTTCTCAGGCCCGGCCAGGGAACAGGCTGCCGCGAAGGAAACAGACAAAGCAAAGGCTTCCGCCAGTCTGAACAGTTCCGGTTTCTGCAGGAGCAGGATCCCCGGAAGAAAGAACAGGACTCTGCCGCCCCAGTACAGATAGTGGCGAATGAGAAAGCGCAGTACATTTCCCGCCGTAAAGGAAACGTCCCGGGCATTCATCAGATTCCTGTATGTGAGAGACCGGTATCCGAAATCGTCAAAGGCCGGAAACACCTGCCGCAGCTGTCTCAGCAGCATGAGAAAAGCCAGAAAGCAGATCGTTGTTTCCGGGCCGGGCCTTTTTCTCTTTTTCATCCGTTCTCTCCTCCAGACAGGACCTGTACAGTTCCAGATGCGCCGCGGCAATGCGTTTCATGTCGAATTTGGCGGCGGCGCTCCTGCACCTTGTCTTCAGACGCTCATAGTATTTCCGGTCTGCGGCAAGAGAGCGTACTGCCCTGGCCAGTTCCTGTACGTCCAGCTTTCCGTTTTTCAGATGAAGCAGGATTCCGGCCGCCCTGCCGGAAGCATCCAGGAGCATGTCTTTTACCTCCCCGATGTCCGTGGCGATCACAGGTCTGTTCCGGAGAAGACATTCTGCCACGGACAGAGGATAGCTCTCCCCAGGAAAACGCGAAGCCAGCAGGCCTGCATCACACATGGCAAAGCAGGCCTGCACATGGGTGGTCACGCCCAGGAAATGGACCCAGGCCGGCGCATCGGGTTCCAGTTTTCTTCTCATCTCCCCGTCTCCCATAATGATCAGATGCACGGGCCTTTTCAGCGAGCCGCGCACCAGCCGCACCGCCTGAATGGCCTCTTCCCAGCCTTTTTCCGGGATGCCCCTGGACGCGGTCGCCACAACAAAATCATGTTTCCCGATCCCCAGTGAACTTCTGCTTAAAGTTGCTGTATCATCCAATGGGACACCGTTTTCCATTCTGATATATTTATCAGGCACATACTCATCCATTCTTCTGAAAGGAAGGAGGTTCTTTTCCGTCAGGTAGAGATACCTGCTGCAAACAGGGTCCACCGTCCTGAAGGTCTGCCTGAAAATCTGCTCCGGCATCAGTTCATACATCCCGTGCAGCGTGATGACAAGCCTGGTCTTCAGCCCGCTGTCCCGGATCCATTTCGCAAGGCCCTCGTCCGAGGAGGCATGGTGTGAATGCACGATCTGCGCCCCCAGCTGCTGCAGGATCTGGTACATGTGGTCCATGTTTCTGACGGTGATGACCGGCAGCGCCCCGCTGATCTTCCGTTCGATCTGAGGCACCGTATTCTCCATGGAAAGATTCAGAAGGGAAACCGGAACTCCCAGCGCGTGCAGGGCATTTGCCAGATAGATGGCATACACTTCGCCGCCCCCGGGCTGCAGTGAAAAACAGGACACCACCACGGTCGGCAGTCTCCGCTTCGCACACTGCATCACCTTGTCCGCGTCAAAAGGAATGTGTACAGACTGCCGTGGGTTTACGTCAGGATGAAACAGAAGGTAATGGTCCTTCAGCCGTTTTTCCGCCAGTTTTACTGTCTCCTGTGAAACCGGGTACAGGCGGGCCGCATAGCACATGGCCTTTTCATATTCCTGATAGTACTGCAGTGTCCCCTGTACTTTCAGGGACGTACTTGCCGGATGGATCCGGTAATAGTTTGTCGTATCTGTGACATAACTGACACAGCCGCCCCGCATGACGGTAAGGTAGAACACCCAGTCCGCGCACAGCCTTAAGTGCCTGCAGAGTTCCAGCGCTTCTTCCGGCAGTTTTCCCGGGTGTCTGAATACCGCACTGCTTGCGTTCACGATGAGGTTCTGAAGGCAGAATCCTTCCCGGGATAGCGTATATGCGGTTTTCGTAAAGGAACGGTCCCAGTTTCCTCCTGCGGTGCAGGACAGGTAATCGTCCGTCGTCTGAACGGCTTTTCCATCTTCGTAAAAAACACTCCTGCAGAAAGCCAGCATGACACTTCTTCTTGAAAAACAGGCTGCCATCTTCTCCAGAAAATCAGGCTCACACCAGTCATCGCTCTCGGCGATCCATACCAGTTCGCCATGGGCCAGATCCAGCCCTCTCTCCCACTGCAGGAAGGCTCTCCCCTGATGGCTGTTTCCGGGAACATAGACTGTTTTTTCGGGAAATCTCTGCGCATATTCATCCAGTATTTCCCGGCTGCCGTCCGTGGACAGGTCATCCAGAAGAATGACCTCTGTCCGTTCCCAGGTCTGCCCGTAAACCGAATCCAGCCTCTTCCTGAGGTATGGGGCATGGTTATAGCAGGGCACTATAATGCTGACAAGCGGTTCCGCTCCCTCCTGCATCTCATCAAAGTCCCAGCCGCCGGGTGTGGCGGGCACTGTCATGGAGTCGGAAAGATGTTCCTGCAGATCCGAAAAATGTTCCTGCAGTTTCCCAAACGTTTTTTTCAGTTCTTCCCTCAGTGCCGCCGCTGAACACAGCTTTGTTCCGGCACCGGCATTTAAGAATGCCCGGCCCTTTCGGAACTGTCTTCCCATCCGGCGCAGCGGTTCCGTAATCCTCCAGGACCTGGAATTCTGATACAGCGAGAGCAGGTCAGACAGCGCCTTGCTTCTGGCCTCTTCCCTTTCCAGCCGCAGTAAGAGTTCCTGAATTGTTTCTGTTTCCGATTTCTTATCAGTTCCAGGTTTCTGTTCTGTTTCAGGTTTCTTTTCTGCTTCAGGCTTCTGAACTGTTTCAGTTTTCTTTTCTGTTTCGGGTTTCTTTTCTGTTTCGGGCTTCTTGTCCGTTTTCTTCTCTTCTTCAGACGCCTTCTCATTGTTTATTGGCGGCGTCTTACTGGTACTTTCCTTTAACATAGACATATTTATCCAACTCTGATCAGTTTCCAGCTCTGGTTTTTTTCACCGTGCAGTTCGTACATGCCTACACGGGCGCCGTTTTTTACTTTTCCTTCCGCTAGATCCACTGCTGTTCCGAGAGAAGACACAATGTACCATGTATCCTCTCCGGACGGACGCAGGTACCATTCCTGTCCCGGTGCATCAACATAACCGGCCAGCTGCAGTACGGCTCCGGAAACATCGGAACCGTCCCGCACATCCAGGGACAGTCCCGACTGCTTTGATATGATCCTGAAACTGCCGTCCTGATTCTCTTCCAGGTAGAACCATTCCAGCATGTTGGCATCCTTTCTCTTCCACAGGCAGACCGACGCTCCTTCCGCTTCTTCTGAAGCGCACAGTACCATTCCTTCATGCAGCTCACTGGCGATCATATAATAACCCGGTTCAGGGAGTTTTTCTTTTTCCCCATCCGGATGCTCTGTCTCCCCAAGCAGCGAGAGCATGGCTGCACCGGACAGAAATGCCGCCAGAACAGCGCCGGCAAGTCTGCCGCCTGAAACCCTGAAAAAGGCCGGCCTTCTGTCATGCGGTACTTTTCTTCCATCCGCCCGGAGAAGTGCTTTTTCAAATTCTTCCATCGACTGATATCGATGTTTGTATGATAAGGCCATCCCTTTCAGGATCACCGCCTCCTGAACAGACTTAATGCTGCAGTTTTTACCCTTCAGTCTTTTCAGCGGTTCCGATGAGGATATTCTGACGGCCGCCTTTAAGGGCTGCCGGCCACTGATACAAAAATACATGGTGGCCGCCATTGCATAGACATCCGTCCAGGGCCCCTGACTGCTGTCCGGCTGCAGCTGTTCAGGAGGTGAATAGCCTCCTTTCATCAGGACATAGGCGCTTTGTCCGGATGTCTGCCGGTCCAGGAGCTTAACGCCCCCGAAGTCGAAAAGCCTGGCAGTGCCGTCTCCCAGCAGCATGATATTGTCCGGACTGATGTCCCGGTGGATCAGGCCGTTCCGATGCAGCTGTTCCAGTGATCTTAGGATCGGGTCCAGCAGTTCCACGGTCTGATGAAAAGTCATCGTCTTTTTCCGGACGGCCTTTTCCAGTGTCATGCCTTCCAGATATTCCATTACAAGATAGCAGGTCAGATTCTCGTCAAAATAGTCATAGATCTTCACGATGCCTTCCATCTGGTCCAGTTTTGCCAGGCTCCTGGCCTCCGAATCAAATCTGGCTTTGTTCAGTCTGTACAGGCGCATCTGTGCCGCGCTCATGAGCTCCGTACCGATCTCCGGACCCTGCCTGGTATCACGGAACATGCATCCTTCCAGAAAGAATTCCTTGATTGCCACAGGCCGCTCCAGAAGAAGATCGAGGGCCAGGTATGTGATCCCGAAGCCCCCGCTCCCCAGCACTTTTCCAAGAAGATATTTGCCCTGCAGGACCGTCAGCGGAGGCAGTTCCCTCGGCTCCTTCCGGTATTCCTCCTGACACATGCCGCAGTTCGGGCAGATCCTCTCCTCCCCCTTCTCCTTCATGCAACCGATACAGATTTTTTCCAGATTCATCCCAATCCCATCTCCAGACGACCGTCAGAAATTCAGTTCACTTGTCAGTGCCGCAGCTTCCTGCCGGCTGGTCTCTTCTGCTGTCTCATACTCAGCCGCGATCTGGGCAAGATGGCCGGCATGCGTCCGTATCATCTGATAAAGACGCGCGATGTCTTTCTGCATGCCCAGAAATTTCCCGGCATAGGCCGACGCTGCTTCCCCGCTCCAGATCCTGCCAGAAAGCCCCAGCACGGTCGATGTCATTTCCTGCGTCAGCCGGCTGACTTCCTCTCCTTTCTGTGAAAAGACCTCTGCTGTCTGCCGCAGTTTCTCCGGTGTTGCCCTGATCATATCCGCCATGCTACTTTCCTCCCCCTGAAAGGATCATCAGGTTTTTCCGTTCAGCCGATTCATACTTGGACGCGATATCACTCAGCGCATTTATGTATGAATTGATCGCTCTGTAAAAAGTATCCATTTTCCTTTTGTCATTCAGGAATGTCCTGTGAAACGCTGTCTGGGCCTGTCCGTCCCACATGCCGTTCAAAAGAAGCTCAGTCTGTTCAAGCGCGCCTGCTTTTCTTCTGAATGACTCGTTCAGCCGCTTCAGTTCTCCTGCCCTGCGTCTGATCTCCGCAGATGTCACTGTAATCTCCGCCATGCTTCTTCCTCCTGCCGGGCGATCTGAAGTGCCCGCATTCTTGACCGTCTTGTACTGTCGGCGCTTCTGTTCAGCACATCCGCCGCCGTACTGATGCGTTTATTCTGGATCATCAGGCTGTCTCTGATACGGCCCGCCCCGGACAGGAATTGTTCAGCTGCCGCGCCTGTCCAGGCGGGTTCAAGCTCCTTCATGACCGCATCCAGCCGTTCCGCGAACAGCGCCGTTTTTTTCGCGGACTGTCTCAGTTTTCTTTCCTGCTGTTTTGCATTCTGATACTCCCGTTCGATCTGCCAGGCTGTCATAACCATCCGGCTCACCTCCTTCTGTCATGCAAGGATCAGTCTGTCGCCATTTTTAATTCCGCATTGTTCCATTGTGTTTTTTTCAGGAAGGATCCTTTTCTGCCGCAGGCTGATGAATACCGGATGGCGTGTCAAAGATGTCTTCTCCGTCAGTCCCAGATACCTGCAGAGAATGTCGAGGCATTTCTGCGCCAGCAGGCCGCACTCCAGCTTTTCATCAAGCTGCATGTCATAATAACTTCCCGTCGCGGCAGTATGAATTTCCACTAATATCATCTCTTTCCCCTGCACTGTACGCTGATTGTCACAAACACTATTCTGCCTGCCCGGTGCACTGATCATTACAAGCATCTGTTTTTCTGCACTGTGCATTCGTTTCAGGTATCATGATCTCTCTTTGAGCAGCGCGCGTAGTTTCAGCGTCCTTTCATATTCGGAAACGGCTGGTACCGCAAGTGCTGTCTGGAAAACGGCCGTTTCCTTCCCGTACATGCACAGGCCTCTTCCTCTGATGTTTCCCCCGGGCAGCAGATCCGGCTTCGGGCTGCGGAGCATTTCTGCATACACATAAGCATCCGACAGTTCCAGGCAGAGGACGGTACGGAAATAATCCAGATACCGGTAGGGCATCCCCTCCGGACCGGGCGGTCCGCAGGAAACAGCCGTCAGTATTCCCAGGTTCTCCCCTTTCCTTAAAAGCTTCATCACCAGTTCTTCAGCCATTCCCGTTTCCAGCATCCCGGCAAACCTGTCAATTACGACCAGGACAAGCGGAAGCGGTTCACGCCCGCCGTCCATGTTGTAAGACTCAAAGCTTCCACCTGACAGGATTGTTTCCCTTTCTTCCGCCAGCTCTTCCAGAAAGGCGGCAGCTTCGCAGAAAGACTGACCGGGAATCTCACCCGATCTGTCCGCGTAAAGGATGACCTGCGGCAGATCCTGAAATACCTTCAGCTGCCCGTTTCCAAAATCGAACAGGCAGATCCGCACTTTTTTCTGCCCGCACCCTGTCACGACAGAAAAGACCATCGTCTGCAGAAAGGTGCTTTTGCCGCTGGCAGCATTTCCGGCAAGCAGAAGGTTTCCGCTATCCGGAAACTGAAGGACAAGCGGTTCCCTGCACTGCCTTGAAGGAAGATCGACCAGCCCGGTCAGCGCACAGATCCGGTCCGTGTTTCTGCTGTCGGTCTTCTTCAGGTATCTCCGGTACTCCTCCGTGTTTTTCACACTGTTCAGATCCAGCAGGGCAGGAAGCGGAGGCAGCCAAAGCTGCCTTGCCGGGGCAGTTTTAAGTTCTGCTGCGGTCCTTGCCAGATACTTTTTTACGGCCTGCGCTTCTGTCTCTTCTGCCTCAGAAAGCGGGGCCTCATCTGCATCACTCATGACAACTTCCCCTGACAGAGAAAGAAGGCATACACTGCTTTCCGCCCCCGGTCCGGGAACACAGGGCGCGCCGCTGAAGGCTGTCTGAACAGTCTCAAACAGTTCGCCGTTCCCGACCTGCAGACAGCATCTGCCCGGTTCTCTCAGGTAGGCAGCATCCGGCCTGCCGAGAATCTCCAGGCTGTCATATCTGTCCTGGACACGAAGGCACAGCGCGAACCTGATGTTGCTCCTGATGGAATCATCCACTGTTCCGCCCGGTTTCTGCGTGGCAAGGATCAAATGAATGCCAAGGCTTCTTCCGATCCGGGAGATACTGATGAGGCCTTCCATAAAATCAGGTTCTTTCTGTTTCAGCTCCGCAAATTCATCGACTACAATCAATATATGCGGCAGGGCTTCCATACTGCCCGTTCTGACAGAGGCATACTGATCCAGATGGCTGCATCTGTTTTCCTTCAGGATCTTCTGTCTTCGCGTACACTCGCTGCCCAGAGACAGCATGGCCCTTTTGATCTGCGGGCCGGACAGATTTGTGATTTCTCCTGCCACATGGGGCAGCCCTTCCAACAGGCCCGTCGTTCCTCCGCCTTTGTAGTCGATCAGGAAAAATACCAGCTCGTCGGGAGAATAGTTAAGAGCAAAGGAAAGCAGCATGGTCGTCAGCAGTTCGCTCTTCCCGGAGCCTGTCATTCCCGCCACCAGGCCGTGAGGACCATGGTATTTCTCGTGAAGGTCGAGGATCTGCGCGGTCCCGTCCTGTCTTACGCCGATGCAGGCATACAGATGATCTGCAGCCCGGTTGCGGTCCCATCTTTCAGCCGCTCTCAGTTCGGAAACATGCCGCACTCCATGAGCGGCCAGAAAGGTGAGGGATTGCGGCAGGGCCCCGGAAAGGATGCCTGACGCTCTGTCTATGCCTGAAATATCCCTTGCAAATCTTTCCAGCGCTTCATCCTCCAGGAGGTCCGCCCTGGCCTGTGGAAAACGGACCGGGCCTGAACTTCCGAGAAAAGAAAAGTGTCCTCCCATCTGCCATTCCAGCACCGCATCACAGGCCGCGGGCAGCGCGGAAAAATCTTCGTTTATTACGATCGTCGTTACGTCCGCATATTTTTTTGAACAGATCAGATTGCCGTACAGCAGGGAATCTTTCGGCAGAGCCTCTTTTTCGACAAATACCACATAATATCCTGAAGCTTCTTCATGCTGTTCTTTTCCAAGATCTTCCTCCTGAAGGAACCGCGTATTAAGTTCACTGGCCAGCACCGCCGCATCCGCGGTGTTTACCGCAATATATCTTCTCCTTCCGTCTTTACTCCAGACATGGGGAAACCATCTTGCGAAGTCCCATCTGCCGGGGCCTGATTCCGGATCGCAGAAAAAGACAAGCTTCAGTTCCGGCCATCGACAGGAAACGGACAGCTGGAAGCAGATCAGTTTTGCCAGATGACACGGCTCCTCTATCCTGCTGCCACCGCAAAGTCCAAGAAGCCGGTACGGCCGCAGATCGATCGTCCAGGGCGCGTTTTCGATAGATTGAAAACGGCCGCAGAGTTCTTTCGCCATGTGCCACAGAGGATCTGTCATGAGCTGCATGGTTTCCTCCTGCAGGATGAATGCCTTCTGAACAGGTATTCTCCCGGTTCCGAGCCTGCACTTCAGAAAATCAGGATCCCCGAGAGACCTCCTCCACAAAAAAGCCGACCAGGCGGAACGGTTCATGCACGCCTTCGCGGAAGGGTACAGTTCCGACAGAACACGCAGCTCATGGCGGCAGTTTTCCGTCATTTCCTTTTCTTTCTTCTGCAGATACAGCAGGTACTGATCCTCTCTTTCTTTTTTATCTTCCCGCAGATGTCTTTTTTCTTCCAGCCGGCCCGCAAACACCCAGAGGGCACTGAGAAGTGCCGTTCCCACGGATGCCGCGGCCAGGGCTGCATATGCTGTCCTGTCCGGGCTTTTTCCGGCCATCAGGCAGGCCGTGATCAGTGCCGGTATGGCCATGGTCAGAGACGGCCCCGCCTGCAGCACTGCGGAGGACTGTCTTCTTTTTACCACAGGCGGCGGTGGTTCCAGACGCATTGAATCAGAAGACAGCGGAATCTCAGCAGACCTTCCTTTCAGTGCATCTTTTCCGTGGATCCTAACTTCCGGCGTGTAGACCGGCATTTCTGCTTCCGTAACAGGCAGGACCCCCCGGGGAAGCTCTGTGTGCAGCATCTCTCCTGCTCCGCTCAGCGGGCGGCTGATTGCAAGAAATGATCCGAGAAACAGAATGTGGAAAGTGATCAGGTTCAGACAGTCTCCATAGTTCAGCTTCCTGGTTCCCCTCAGCATCTGCCCGTTCATGTAAAGGCCGTTGTCTCCGGTGACCTGAGTCATCCATCTTTCTCCGTCACGGTATATTCTTGCGTGCAGAGCGGAAATGATGCGGTCCCTGCCGCAGCAGACCTGACAGTCAGACCCACTGCCGATCCGGACTTCACTGGTGCCTGAAATATCAAGATAAGAATATGAAAATACCTGACCGGCATCTTCTGCCATAACTGCCAGAAGCTCTTCGTTTCCGGCGGTTCTGAGGCGCAGAGGCCTCCCCTGAACAAGGGTAGTGCCTTCCCCGCATTCTGCTGTGCCGTACGCTTCAGACGGACAGATGTGCCAGGTATCGCCCCTGCCTTCAAGCAGGAGACGTATGTCTTCCTTCAGGGCAAAACGATGTTTCCCGAGCAGGACCGAGAATTCCCTGCGGATTTCTTTTGGAAGGCGGAATACCTGGAAGGTGATTCTTGAATAAACATACAGCAGCATTCAATTTTTCCCCCTCTGTATGCCTGTATGTTATTTCCCGATTCATATACCATATTATATAGCACATATTGATAGTTATTTCAATATCTAATTATTTTATTTTTGATATGTTATGTTTCTATTGTTTTATGTGATTTATCAGGCAGGGAATATGGACGCTCCGGTCCGGTGAGATGGCTCAGAAAGCGTAATATAACAAAAAAAGACGCGCTGAACCAGCCAACGCGTCCTTTCAAAAGGGGGGAAAAGTATCTGTAACCTGTTGCATTTCTGCATACCGGTACAGTATAATGAGTATAAACCCTGTATCGGATACAGTGTCAATAGTTGAAATTGCAAAGGAGAGAATTGACTAAATGAACTTTTCACGGAAACTGAACCGATTCGGCGCGGAGATCTTTGCATCTCTGAACGAAAAAAAGCTTGAACTGGAACAGCAGGGACGGACGATCTACAACATGAGCGTCGGCACCCCGGACTTTGAAACGCCGGACTACATCCGCAATGCGCTGACAGAAGCCGCAGCTGATCCTGAAAACTGGAAATATTCTCTCAGGGATCTTCCGGAGCTGCTGGATGCCGTATGCGCATACTATGAAAAACGTTTCCATGTCCACATCCGTCCGGACCAGATCATGAGCTGCTACGGAACTCAGGAAGGGGTAGGTCATCTGGCCATGGCCCTGTGCGATCCGGGAGATACCGTTCTTCTGCCGGACCCCTGTTATCCGGTATTTCAGGCCGGCACATTTCTGGCTGAGGCCGAGCCGTACTATTATCCTCTTACTAAGGAACACGATTTTCTTCCGGATCTGGACAGCATCCCCGAAGAAGTGGCACGGCGGGCAAAATATATGATCCTAAGCCTTCCCGCAAACCCGGTCGGTTCTGTGGCGAAACCCGGTCTTTATGCTAAAGTCATTGAATGGGCCAGAAAATACCAGGTCCTGATCGTTCACGACAATGCCTACAGCGATATTATTTTCGACGGCTGCCAGGGCGAAAGCTTTCTTGCTCAGGAAGGCGCCATGGACGTCGGTGTGGAGTTCTTCTCTCTTTCAAAATCCTTTAATGTAACCGGAGCCCGGATCAGTTTTCTGATCGGCCGAAAAGATGTGATAGACGCCGTCCGGCTTCTTCGCAGTCAGATCGATTTCGGCATGTTCCTTCCCATTCAGAAGGCAGCTGCAGCAGCCTTGAAGGGACCTCTGGACGGCGTCCGGAAACAGTGCGGCCTGTACCAGGAGCGCAGAGATGCCTTCTGCCGCGGCGCCCGTGAGATCGGCTGGGATGTTCCCGACGCGAAGGGCAGCATGTTCGTGTGGGCTCCGCTGCCGAAGGGCTATACATCCAGCATGGATTTCTGTATGGATCTTCTTCAGAAGGCAGGGGTACTCTGTACGCCGGGCAGCAGCTTCGGCCCCCACGGAGAAGGATATGTCCGCTTCGCGCTGGTGCTTCCTCCGGACCAGATCAAAAAGGCGCTCTCTTCCATAAAGGAAAGCGGGCTGATCTGAAGACATGCCATGAAATACAGCATAAAGTGAACAATGAAACCCGGGGTCCTCAGCCCCGGGTTTTCTCTCCTTTTTCAAACAGCATCCGTATAGCGTTCAGGACGCAGAGGATCATCACGCCCACATCGGAAATGACGGCGATCCACATATTTGCCATTCCTACTGCCCCGA
>CACZSG010000207.1 GCA_902783665.1 uncultured Lachnospiraceae bacterium
AAAACACATCTGTTTACCGAAATTTAAGAATTTCTTTATTTTTAATTGTGCAAAATGCGTCGATTTGATATGATTAATTATCACACTTTAAAATCTTTCGCCGGCTTTTGAAAAACGCCTTTCCGGCTAAAGAAATAATAACAGGAGGAAACTATGAAGCACAAAGAGCTTATAGCGAAATTAACGCTGGAAGAGAAAGCGGCACTCCTGGGTGGTAAAGGAGAGTGGGATTCCCGTGACATCCCCAGGCTGAACATTCCTTCCATGATCATGTCGGATGGACCTCACGGTGTACGGCGCCAGGCCGGAGCGGGGGACCATCTGGGACTGAACGCTTCACTTCCCGCTACCTGCTTCCCGACAGCGGCCACCATGTCAAACAGCTGGGATGAAAAGCTGGGCGAAGAGGTCGGAAAAGCGCTGGGCGAGGAAGCAAAGACCCTGGGCGTCAACATTCTGCTGGGACCTGGCATGAACATCAAGCGCAGCCCGCTGTGCGGCAGAAACTTTGAGTATTTCTCGGAGGATCCCTATCTGTCCGGTAAGATGGCGGCTTCCTATGTGCGCGGCATCCAGAGCCAGGGCGTGTTCGCATGTATCAAGCATTTTGCGGTGAACTCGCAGGAAGAGCGCCGCATGGCCATGAACGCCGTGGTGGACGAGAGGACCCTGCGTGAGATCTATCTGACCGGGTTCGAGATCGCCATTGAGGAAGGAAAGCCGGGCGCGCTGATGACTTCCTACAACCAGGTGAACGGCGAATACGCCAATGAGAATATGCATCTGCTGAAGGATATTCTGCGGGGCGAATGGGGATACGACGGGTTTGTCGTCTCCGACTGGGGCGGTGCCAACGACCACGCGGCTTCCGTGAAGGCCGGTTCGGACCTTGAGATGCCCGCGCCGGGACTGGGCTCTGCCAGAGAACTGGTGGAGGCGGTGAAGAACGGAACCCTTTCCGAGAAGGATCTGGATGCCCGTGTGGACGAACTGCTGGAGGCGGTTCTGTATACCACAGGACAGGCGAAGAACGCGCCGAAGGCCTTCGATGAAGAGGGCCACCACGCACTGGCCAGAAAGGCCGCGGCAAACTGCGGCGTGCTGCTGAAGAACGAGGGCGGAATCCTCCCGCTTGCAAAGGGCACTTCCGTTGCCGTGATCGGCGACTTTGCCTTCGAGCCCAGGTACCAGGGCGCCGGCTCTTCCATGGTGAATACCACTAAGCTGGAGACCATCGAGCAGATGATCCCGCAGGAGAAGGACCTGACCGTGGCCGGCATGTGCCATGGCTATAAACGGAACGGGGAACAGGACGAGGCGCTGCTGAACGAGGCCAGGGAGCTGGCGAAAAAGGCGAATGTGGTGCTGTATTTCTTCGGTCTTGACGAAATGAGCGAATCCGAAGGCCTGGACAGAACCCATATGCGCATCCCGCAGGTGCAGATCGATGTGCTGCAGGCCATCTGCAGCGAGAATCCGAACGTGGTCGGCATCCTGAGTGCCGGTTCTTCTATAGAAATGCCGTGGGATACTTCCCTGAAGGCCATCCTGCACGGCTACCTGACCGGGCAGGCCGGGGCGGGCGCCATTCTTGACCTTCTGACCGGCAGGGCGAATCCCTCCGGAAAACTGACGGAAACTTATCCGGAAGCCTACGCGGATGTTCCTTCTGCCCCGTATTATCCGGCAAAACAGAGAAATTCTGATTACAGGGAAGGGCTGTATGTCGGCTACCGCTATTTTGACACGGTGAAGAAGCCGGTGCGCTATCCCTTCGGATTCGGTCTTTCCTACACCACATTCGCCTACAGTGACCTGACGGTGGACAAAAAAGGCGTCACCTTTACGCTGACGAATACCGGCAGCAGGGACGGCGCGGAGATCGCGCAGCTGTATGTCGGCCTTCCGGGTTCGGCGGTTTTCCGTCCGGAAAAAGAGCTGAAGGGCTTTGCGAAGGTCTTCCTGAAAGCCGGGGAGAGCAGGGCCGTTACCATTCCGTTCGACAGCCGTACCTTCCGCTACTGGAACGTGAAGAAGAACGGATGGACCGTGGAAGACGGAACCTACCGCATCTATGTGGGCGGATGCATCGCGGACCTGCCCCTGACGGCGGACTTCAAGGTGGCCGGGGAGAAGGCTGCCAGCCCTTACAATACAGCAAAGATCGCTCCGTATATAAGCGGAGATATCAGAAACGTTCCGGATGCCGCTTTTGCGGAACTGCTGGGATATCCGGTCCCGGACGGCACCTGGGGCAATGTGATCACGGCAAACGATGCCATCTGCCAGCTGGGGAACGCGAAGAGCGGCCTGGCACGGTTCGTGTTCGGGCAGCTTGAGAAGCGCAAGAAAAAGGCGGACGCGGCAGGAAAGCCGGATCTGAATATTCTTTTCATCTACAATATGCCGCTTCGCGCCATTGGCAAGATGACGGGCGGCATGGTGGACCAGAAGATGGTCGCGGGTATGGTTGACGTTGTCAACGGCCATTTCTTTAAAGGAATCGGCAAGGTGATCGGCGGCTTCTTCGGGAATAAGAGTGCAAACAAGAAATACGAAAGTCTGCTTTCGGGAAAGGAGAAATAAGGGAATGAAAAGCTGGATCGAGAAACATCCGGATCTCTGGGAGTTCATCAAGTTCAACATTCTGTCGAATGTATCCACGATCGCCAGGTTTGTCATTACGTGGATCGGTACGGCTGTCTTCATCAACGGCCTGAAGATCCTGTCGCCGTTCAAGTTCCTGATCTTCGACTACACGTCTGAAGGATCCCACGGCCTTGGCGGTTTTCTTACCTTCCTGATCGCGGAAGTGATCGCGCAGATCGTGAATTTCATTGTCCAGAAGACCTGGGTATTCAAGTCCAACGCGGACTTCTCCAAGTCTGCGCCGAAGTACGCGGTTCTGGCGGTGGTGATCGTGGTGGTGAACCTGATCCTTCCGGGACATGTCACGAACTTCTGCATCAACCAGTTCGGCATGGGCACAGGCGCGGCTTCCACCGTGGCGACCGTGGTGAACACACTGCTTGCGGTCGTGGTCAGCTACCCGCTGCTGAAATTCTGGATCATGCCTAAAGAGTAAAGCGCGGGACAGGGATATTCTCTGAAGAGAATATTACATTCTGAAAAAACGGGATGTATAGATAAGAAAGAAAGCAACTGTCAATATTTCATCAGGAGATACCATCAACCAACTGTCAGGTACTCAACAGGAAATACCATCAGGGAACTGTCGGGTACTCATAAGGAGGACACAGAATGAGAAAATCACAGTTATACGGGAAAAAGGCCGTTTCCTTTTTCCTGGCCGGAACCCTGGCACTCGGGCTGACCGCCTGCAGCGGTTCCGGAGACAAGGCTGCTGACGCAGGCAGCACGGCCGGCAGTACCGCCGCAGTGGAAGTGGCCGACGACAGCCCGTACAAGCTGATCATGGTAGAAGAGCCGAAGGCCGGCGGATCCGGCACGGCGGCGGCTTCTGCAGATACAGCTGCGGCTGATACGGCAAGTGCTTCCGCGGAAGACCCGTACAAGAACAATGATCCGTACAAGAATGCGGGCGGCGGCGACAGCGCAGCTTCCAACGACCCGTACAAGAACGCGGGCGGCGGCGAAGCAGCTTCCAACGACCCGTACAAGAA
>CACZSG010000208.1 GCA_902783665.1 uncultured Lachnospiraceae bacterium
AAAGCGTGATCAAAGAGCATCCGGTTATGCTGAACCGTGCACCTACACTGCACAGGCTTGGTATTCAGGCCTTCGAGCCCATCCTGGTAGAAGGTAAGGCTATTAAGCTTCACCCGCTGGTGTGTACAGCATTCAACGCAGACTTCGACGGCGACCAGATGGCCATTCATCTTCCCCTTTCCGTGGAAGCGCAGGCCGAGTGCCGTTTCCTTCTGCTCTCCCCGAATAACCTGCTGAAACCGTCTGACGGTGGTCCGGTGGCAGTTCCTTCCCAGGACATGGTCCTTGGAATCTACTACCTGACACAGGAGCGCCCGGGAGCACTCGGAGAAGGAAAAGTATTCCGCAACAAGAATGAAGCGATCATGGCTTATGAAAATAAGTACATCACGCTTCAGTCCCGCATCAAGGTGCGTACGTTCCGCAAATCCGACAATGAGACAGAGTGGATCGACTCAACCCTCGGACGGATCCTCTTCAATGAGATCCTTCCTCAGGACCTCGGATTCGTGGACCGCGAGATCCCTGAAAACGATGCCAAACTGGAAGTGGACTTCCTGGTAGGAAAGAAGCAGCTGAAGCAGATCCTTCAGAAAGTCATCAACAAACATGGCGCGACCAGAACGGCAGAGGTACTGGACGACATCAAGGCCATGGGATACAAATATTCCACCAGAGCGGCCATGACCGTATCCATTTCGGATATGACGGTTCCGCCGCAGAAGCCGCAGATGATCCAGGAAGCCAGGGACACGGTCGATCATATCACCAGAAACTACAAACGTGGTCTGATCACCGAGGAAGAGCGTTACAAAGAAGTCGTAGAGACATGGAAAGAGACCGACGAAGAGCTGACAAAAGCGCTGCTGTCCGGCCTTGACAAATACAATAACATCTTCATGATGGCGGACTCCGGAGCCCGTGGTTCTGACAAGCAGATCAAACAGCTTGCCGGTATGCGAGGCCTGATGGCGGATACCACCGGACACACCATCGAACTTCCGATCATCTCCAACTTCCGTGAGGGTCTTGACGTACTGGAATACTTCATGTCAGCTCACGGAGCGAGAAAAGGACTTTCCGACACGGCCCTGCGTACGGCAGACTCAGGATACCTGACCAGAAGACTGGTAGACGTATCCCAGGAACTGATCGTTCGTGAAGTGGACTGCGCGGAAGGCAAGGATGAGATTCCGGGCATGTACGTGAGAGCGTTCGCGGACGGCCGTGAAGAGATCGAAAGCCTTCAGGAACGTATCACAGGAAGATTCTCCTGCTACGACATCAAAGATGCCGAAGGAAACATCCTGGTGAAGAAAGACACCATGATCACCTCCAACACCGCGGCCAATGTAATCAAGAAGGGCGTGGATGAAAACGGAGAACCCTTCAAGAAGATCAAAGTACGTACCATTCTTACGTGCGGATCACACAAGGGAATCTGTGCCAAGTGCTATGGCGCCAACATGGCAACCGGAGAACCGGTGCGTGTCGGTGAATCCATCGGTATCATCGCGGCTCAGTCCATCGGTGAGCCCGGTACACAGCTTACCATGCGTACCTTCCATACCGGCGGCGTTGCCGGCGGAGATATCACACAGGGTCTTCCCCGTGTCGAAGAGCTTTTCGAGGCAAGAAAGCCGAAGGGACTTGCTATCATCACGGAGATCGCCGGTGTCGCTACACTGAAGAACACAAAGAAAAAACGCGAGATCGTCGTTACCAATAACGAGACCGGAGAGGCGAAGACTTATCTGATCCCCTACGGTTCAAGACTGAAAGTAACAGACGGCGCTGTTCTGGAAGCCGGAGACGAGCTGACAGAAGGTAGTGTAAACCCGCATGACATTCTGAAGATCAAAGGCGTTGAAGCCGCTCAGGATTATATGATCCGTGAGGTACAGCGTGTATACCGTCTCCAGGGTGTTGAGATCAATGATAAACATATCGAAGTCATCGTCCGCCAGATGCTGAAGAAGATCCGTATCGAGGAAAACGGAGATACAGATCTCCTGCCCGGCACACTGGTAGATATCCTGGATTTCGAAGACATCAACGAAAAGATGCTGGAAGAAGGAAAGAAACCGGCAGAAGGCAAGCGTGTCATGCTTGGTATTACAAAAGCTTCCCTGGCAACGAACTCCTTCCTGTCAGCAGCTTCCTTCCAGGAGACGACGAAAGTTCTGACAGACGCCGCGATCAAGGGTAAGATTGACCCGCTGATCGGTCTGAAAGAGAACGTTATCATTGGTAAACTGATCCCCGCAGGAACCGGTATGAAGCGTTACAGCAACGTGAAGATCGACATCAGCGGTACAGACGATTACAAATTTGACCAGATGGCAGATGAGTATGAAGACGATCTGGAACTGCAGGATGAGCCGGAAACAGCGGCCGTGGATGCAGCCGAAGACCTTGAGGCGGAAGCCCTGGAGGCCGACGGAACCGAAATGCAGGATGAAAACCCGGAAACCGGAGCTGACATGACAGAACCGGAAGAAGCGGAAACATCTGAAGATATGTAATGAAAACAGAAACGGTGCTTTGAATTCATTTCAAAGCGCCGTTTTTGAAAATAGCAAGAGAATCAGATATTTTACAGGAAGGAGTTACTATGGACAGGACTTTTGCAGAAAACATGCCGAAACTTGGATTCGGCCTGATGAGACTTCCGAAGGAAGCGGACGGAATTCACATTGACATTGAGCAGACAAAACAGATGGTGGATGAGTTCCTCGAAGCAGGCATGCGCTACTTTGATACAGCCTATGTATATGACGGAGGCCTTTCCGAAGAAGCAGCCAAAGCAGCACTTGTGGAACGCTATCCCAGAGAAAGCTTCTTCCTGGCTACAAAGCTGAACGCGAAGGCACAGGGGTGCATAAACGAGGAGACAGCCAAGAATCAGCTGGAGATCAGCCTGGAAAGGACCGGCGCCGGATACTTCGATTTTTATCTTCTTCATGCCCTTTCTGAACAGAACAGACATCTGTATGACAGATACCACCTGTGGGATTTCGTGAAGGAGATGAAAGAGAAAGGCCTGATCCGCCATTATGGCTTTTCGTTCCACGATTCCCCGGAACTTCTGGACGAACTTCTCACCCTTCATCCGGACGTAGAATTTGTTCAGCTGCAGATCAACTATGCAGACTGGAACAGCCTGACGGTCCAGTCCCGCGCATGCTATGAAGTCGCCAGAAAACACGGAAAACCGATCGTCGTAATGGAGCCGGTCAAGGGAGGAACTCTTGCGGCACCGCCGAAGGATGTGAAGGACCTGCTTCAGAAGGCAGCCCCCGACGCGTCCCCGGCTTCCTGGGCCGTACGCTTCGTGGCGTCAAAAGAAGGAATTCTTACCGTTCTGTCCGGCATGTCCAATCTGGAACAGATGCGTGACAACCTCTCCTATATGAGAGATTTCAGACCTCTTTCCGCAGAAGAAGAGAAGGTCATGGAAAGCGCACAGAAGATCCTCGCCGAAACCAGGCAGATTCCATGTACCGGATGCCACTACTGTACGCCCGGATGTCCGATGTCCATCCCGATTCCGGAGATCTTCGGCTGCATGAACAAGAACCTTGTCTTCGGTGCCCTGGAGACCGCAAAGAAAGACTATGCCTGGAACACGAAAGGAAAGAGCGGAGCGGACGCATGTATTGCCTGCGGGCAGTGCGAATCTGTCTGTCCGCAGCATATCGAGATCATTTCCTGGCTCGAGGATTGTGCGGCGACACTGGCCTGAGAAAATTGTCTGTTTAAAAGAAAGTATAGCAGCCTAAAGAATCAGTCTGTTAAGAAGAGGCTGGCTGCTCAGCATATATCTTCTAATCCGATAGATTAAAGATAAACAAAAACAAACAGCCATTATGTACATGCATATGTTCCGTAAAAGTGTCCTATCATTATAAAAAAGGTGATAGTTCAGCTTTAAGAAATCATATCAGCATATACATAATGGCTGTTTCTGTATGAAAACCTTTTAACTTATATTTGATTTTCGAATGTTGAAGTCAGGCGGCAGCACCTGCCTGTGGTCTCCGGAAGATGCTTCGGCAGGACTCGAAGAGAGGGCGAGGATAGCAGCAGGCGCGTGAGCACGTTCAAGCGAAGCGCGTTTGCGGAAGCGCCTGCGAATC
>CACZSG010000209.1 GCA_902783665.1 uncultured Lachnospiraceae bacterium
TCCACCCCTTCAAGTTCCGCGATGGGCGGCACGTCGCTGCTGGCGGAATAGTCCAGCTTCGGGATGAGGGGCTTGTGCAGCCATCTGGAGGCGATGGTGGAGGTGGTGCCGCCGCAGATGATGTGCTTGCCCTCCTTGGAAAAGAACAGCTGCATCATGCGGTCGGCATCATCACTGCTGGAGGGCGGGCCAAAAAGCATGTTCATGGGCACGCGCCTGCGGACACGCACAACGCAGGCTGTCGCGTCATCCCCGGGATGGCCGCCGTAAAGCTTGTTGCATTCTTCAATGAGGCGGGTGGACAGGACTTTGGCCGTGTAACCCACTTTTACCAGCATCGCGGCGTAATCGGCAATCTCCTCCCGCTTCCAGCCGAAGTTGTAGGCCAGGCCGATCCCGGCGTGGGGACATCCGTCGCTCATGGCTATGAATACGTCGCCTTCCTGCAGTCGGATGAGGGACCGGTAGATCTTTTTCCCGTCTATGCTGACTTCCGTTTTCGGGTAGCTGGTCACCTCGCCGCCGCGGATCAGGATGATCAGCGGGTTGTCGTACTGGATCAGCTCCGCGGTCCGGTTGTTCAGCAGATGAATGATGGTAAAGGTCGAGTAGGCAACGCCTCTGACGGAACAGACCGGCAGGGTGGCCGCGATGGTGGACACACATTCATCCAGCGAAAGGCCGGCTGCCACCATGGTGGAGATGATCCGGGAAGTCAGCGTGGAAAGGATGCTGGCTTTTACGCCGCTTCCAAGGCCGTCCGCCAGGACGATCACCGTGGAATTATCCGACTGTTCCACAATGTCCACATGGTCGCCGCAAAGCTGCTCGCCCGCATGGTTAATGCTTTTGAATCCGATTTCCGTACAAAGATCATTCATTCGTGATGGACTCCTTCAGTTTATACAGCGCGATCTTGGTCTCCGCCGCGGTCTCGCCAAGCAGCGAGGCGATCTCCTGTACAATGCGCATCTGCTTGTCCACCACGCGGTCGGCCACCTCGACGGTCTGACGGCTGATCTCTTCTTTCTCCCGGCGCGCGTCTTCTTCATTGGAAACATCGCGCATGATGCACAGAAGCATCCGGCCTTCCTCTGCCGGCACGATGGTCCGCTCCACATAGCGGTCGTATTCCGCCAGGTAGATTCGCTCGTTGAAGATGCCTCGTCCCGTGTCCCGCACTTTGATGAAATCGTCGGGTTCCAGGATCCTCACCACCTGGTCGCCCAGGATATCGGAGGCAAAGCGCAGGTTGAACACCTTCAGCGCGGCGTTGTTTACCTGCTGCACTTCCATCTTTTCGTTCAGGACAAGGATGGCGTTCGGTGTGCTCTTCACGATGGTATCTGAGAAGCTTTCCGCTTTGTCCTTCAGGAACGGAAGGCACATGGAAACTTCCGCCTTGCCCTTGAAAACGGCGGCCGCTTTTTCGCGGCAGGTATTGTATCCGCAGGAACCGCAGTTCAGTTCGTCGGAGGGTTTGTATTTGCCCATTTCGTGCAGGATCCCCACCAGCTCTTCCTCGGTCGGTTCCTTCGCGTGCTGTTCTATCTTCTCGAAGGTCTTCTTCATCCTGGCCTGTTCGGGCTGGGCCACGTCAAAGTCCTTCTTCCCGGCGAAGCGGGCGATGGACGCGTAGTCCCTCACCGGACTGCGGTGGTATTTTTCCATCACGGGGCCGCCGATGCAGCTGCCCGCGCAGGATGACATTTCTATGAAGGCATGGTGAATGCCGCCCTGGCGGATGTCCTGCAGGGCGGCGATGCAGTTTTCCACACCGTCCAGCGCCATGTAGGTGTATCCCGGCGCGTTCTTCGCCATGGTCTTCAGGATGCCGCCGGCGGTCGGGAAGAAGCGGGCCCTGCTTTCCGGATCTTCTGTCATCTTCTGCGGGATCTCTATGTTTTCTTCCTTCAGCCAGCGGGTCAGTTCCTCGAAGGTCAGCACGGCATCCACGATGTTCTCGTAGTGCTCCGCCTCGTCCTTTTTCGCCACACAAGGTCCGATGAAGACGGTCTTCGCCTCGGACACCCGCCTTTTGATATCCATGCAGTGCGCCTGCATGGGGGAGACAACGTCCGCCAGATATTCCAGAAGGTCCGGGAAATATTTCTCGATCAGCAGGTTGACGGAATGACAGCAGGAGGAAATGACCACGTCGCGCTGCTCTTCGGCCAGCATCCGATCGTACTCCCGTTTTACCATGGTGGCTCCCAGGGCGGTCTCTTCCGCTTCGGCAAAGCCCAGCTTTTTCAGGGCTTCCCGCATGCCTTCGATGCCCGCGCCTTCGTAGTTGGCCGCGAAGGAAGGGGCCAGGCTGACATACACCGGCGCGCCGCTCTGCAGAAGAACGCGCACTTTTTCTGTCTCGTCCACGATCTCCTTGGCGTTCTGGGGACAGACAACAAAGCACTGTCCGCACAGAATGCACTCATTGCCTATGATGTGGGCCTGCCCGGCAGAGAACCGGATGGATTTTACCGGGCAGTGCCGGATGCATTTATAGCAGTTTTTACAGTTCGATTTTTTCAGTCTGATGCAGTCTGTCATGCCAGCCCCGCTTTCCGGCCGATCCTGGCCATGATCTCTTCTTCAAAAAAGACTTCGAAGGTCTCCGGCGTAACGCCCGTGAACATATCGTCGTCCACCTGGATGGTAACGCCTTCCCGGTTGCATTTTCCGGCGCAGAAGCTGCCGCTCAGGATCACGTCATTCTCCAGGTGCCGTTCTTCTATCAGCTGGTTGATCTTCGTTACGATGACGGCCGTGCCTTTCAGGTGGCAGGAGGAGCCCACGCAGATCTGCACCACGGTAAACCCCTCCGACTCCGCCGGCAGCGCGCAGGCGTGTCTTTCTGCCTTATACATTCGGGATCACCTGTTTTTCAAAGAATTCGTCGACGGTTTCAGGTGACACCGAGAACAGCTTGTCGTCCACTGTCACGCAGACGCCCTGCTGACATTTGTTCATGCAGAAGGTGCCGCCAAGTTCCACCTTGTCGCCCAGGTGATGCTGTTCGATCAGGTACTGCAGCTGTGTGACCACCTGCCGGGATCCTTTGATGTGGCAGGATGATCCGATACATACGGTAATCTTCATATTCTTCTGTCCCCCTGTTTATTATTCATATTCCACGACGTTCGCCCACTCGAGAAGGAATTCCCTTTCCTTCTCGTTTCCTTTGACGGACTGGGACGCGGCTACGATGGGCATCCATTTCTGAACATACTGTCTGGGCGTTCCGCTCTTTTCACAGAAGATGCGCAGGTACTCTTCGGCGCTTTCCATGTCGCCGTCCAGCCAGAACAGCAGGTAGGTCCTGGCCACATCCGCGGAGGCATTTCCCTGGGTCACGTGGGACCAGTCCAGAACGCAGGCGGAGCCGTCCTCCGTGATAATGATGTTGGACGGGTTGAAGTCGCCGTGGCACACCTTGTCGTGCTTCGGCATGCCCTCCAGCCGGGTATGCAGGTCGTAGCGGGTGGTCGCGTCAAGCTCTGCCTGGCTGATCTTGCGGTTCATCTTGTCCTTTAGCTTGTTCAGGAGCGGGCTTTTTTTGCTGTGGATGTTCATCTGGATGTCTACCATTTTTTCCAGATATTCCTGTTTCTTTTCAGGGTTCTCCTGCATCAGCTGCACCAGGGTCTTTCCCTTGATATATTCGGAGACGATCACCCATTTTCCGTCCAGCGTGGTGACCTCCAGGATTTTGGGAATGAACAGGTCCGTCTCTTCCATGCGGGCCTGGTTCAGGGCCTCATTGAGCACATCCGCCTTGGAGTAATTCTCGTCAAAGACCTTGATGCATCTGTCGCCGTCGCGATAGACGGTCTTCCGGTTGCGCACAGCTATGATCCGATCTAAATTCATTTTCTTTTCCTCCTTTCAGACATGCTCTCTTAAATGTTTCCGTGAATGCCGTTTTTCTCTCTGCGGAATGCCTGCTTGAAATCAGAGGGGTCGTACTCTGTTCCCAGCTGGCTTTCGTCAGGTCTGGCATCCTCGGTGAAGGTCCTGCCGTAATAAGCGTTCAGATACATCTGCCTGATCTCGCTCATCAGCGGATAGCGCGGGTTCGCGCCGGTGCACTGGTCGTCGAAGGCCTGCTCTGTCATGGCGTCCAGGCGGGCCAGGAAATCCTGCTCGTCCGGCACGTACTCCGCAATGGTCTTCTTGATGCCGATGCGCTCCTTCAGGCGGTCGATCATGGCGATCAGGTTTTCCAGCTTCTCGCTGTCGGTGGTGCCGCCGGTGCCCAGATAATCTGCCACCTCGGCATATCTGGCCAGGGTGTGCGGATGGTCGTACTGCGGGAAGGTTCCCATCTTGGCCGGTACCTCGGCCGCGTTGAAGCGGAGCACTTCGTCGATCATCAGGGCGTTGGCAATGCCGTGCGGCAGATGATGGAAGGCGCCCAGCTTATGCGCCATGGAATGGCACACGCCCAGGAAGGCGTTGGCGAAGGCCATGCCTGCCATGGTTGCCGCGTTGGCCATTTTCTCCCTTGCTTCCACGTCCGTGGTACCGTTGTCGTAGGCGCGGGGCAGGTATTCGAAGATGTTCTTCAGGGCCCGCAGTGCAAGGCCGTCCGTGTAGTCGGTCGCCATCATGGAAGCGTATGCCTCCAGGGCATGGGTCACCGCGTCAATTCCGGAGGCGGCTGTCAGGCCTTTCGGCGCGGTCATGTGGAAGTCTGTATCGATAATGGCCATGTTCGGCAACAGCTCATAGTCTGCCAGCGGATATTTGATGCCAGTCTTTTCATCTGTAATAACGGCGAAGGGCGTTACCTCCGAACCGGTACCCGCGGATGTGGGAACAGCGATAAAGTAAGCTTTTTCTCCCATCTTCGGGAAGGTGTAGATACGCTTGCGGATATCCATGAAGCGCATGGCCATGTCCATGAAGTCTGCTTCCGGATGTTCGTAGAGCATCCACATGATCTTGCCTGCGTCCATGGCGGAACCGCCGCCCAGCGCAATGATGACGTCCGGTTTGAAGGCGCTCATCTGCTCCGCGCCGGCCTTGGCACAGCAAAGGGTCGGGTCCGGTGCCACGTCGAAGAAGCAGGCGTGGGCGATGCCCATTTCATCCAGCTTGTCCGTGATGGGCTTTGTGTTTCCGTTGTGATAAAGGAAGCTGTCCGTGACGATGAAAGCCCTCTTTTTGCCCATGACCGTCTTCAGCTCATCCAGCGCTGTCGGCAGACATCCTTTCTTGATATATACCTTTTCGGGTGCTCTGAACCAAAGCATGTTCTCTCTCCTCTCCGCCACCGTTTTGATGTTCAGCAGATGTTTGACACCGACGTTTTCCGAGACGGAGTTGCCGCCCCAGGAGCCGCAACCCAGGGTCAGAGACGGTGTCAGGGAGAAGTTGTACAGATCGCCGATCCCTCCCTGAGAGGACGGTGTATTGACCAGAATGCGGCAGGTCTTCATGCGCGCCGCGAATTCATCCAGCTTTTCCTGCTGTGTGGCAGTGTCCAGATAGATCGATGCCGTGTGTCCGAAGCCGCCGTCGGCGATCAGCCGCTCCGCCTTCGCGAACGCGTCCTGAATATCCTTCGCGCGGTACATGGCCAGCACCGGAGAAAGTTTTTCGTGCGCGAATTCTTCGGAAAGATCCACGCTCTCCACCTCGCCGATGAGGATCTTGGTGCCCTCGGGAACCGAAACGCCGGCAAGGGAAGCGATGGCCGCGGCCTTCTGCCCCACGATCTTTGCGTTCAGCGAACCGTTGATCAGAATGGTCTTGCGCACCTTCTCCGTCTGGGCCTCCGTCAGGAAACAGCAGCCGCGGGCGGCGAATTCCTGACGCACCGCCTCGTAAACGCTGTCCAGCACAATGACGGACTGTTCCGACGCGCAGATCATGCCGTTGTCAAAGGTCTTGGAATGAATGATGGAGTTGACCGCCAGAATAATATCCGCGGAGTCGTCGATGATGGCCGGTGTGTTTCCGGCTCCCACGCCGAGGGCGGGCTTTCCGCTGGAATATGCTGCTTTCACCATTCCCGGGCCGCCGGTCGCCAGAATAATATCCGCTTCCTTCATCAGCAGATTCGTCATCTCCAGGCTGGGAACGTCGATCCAGGAAATGATATCCGCCGGCGCGCCTGCCGCAACAGCAGCCTCCAGCACCACCTTCGCCGCCTCGATGGTGGACTTCTTCGCCCTGGGATGCGGGCTGATGATGATGCCGTTTCGTGTCTTAAGTGAGATCAGGGTCTTGAAGATAGCCGTGGAAGTGGGGTTGGTGGTCGGAATGACTGCCGCCACCACGCCGATCGGCTCGGCTATCTTTTTAATTCCGGCCGAACGGTCCTCCTCGATCACATCACAGGTCTTTGTGTCGCGGTAAGCATTGTAAATATACTCGGCCGCGAAATGATTCTTGATGACCTTGTCTTCCATCACGCCCATGCCGGTCTCTTCGACCGCCAGCTTTGCCAGGGGCAGACGGGCCTGGTCAGCGGCCGTCGCAGCCGCCAGAAAGATCGCGTCCACCTGTTCCTGCGTGTAGGTGGAGAATTCCTTCTGCGCTTTTCTTACGCGGGAAAGTGCCTCCTCCAGCTTTTCCACACTGTCTACTGTCACGTAGTGATTGGTGCCCATACCATTTCCTCCTAGGAATGTCGAAAAATTAACAATCTTTGTGTCCTGTATAATATACCCTTTCAGGTGCGCAAAGGGATATGATCAATATGTTCTGTAGGGGTGATGAAAAAGTATAACGCGGGTATCGCAGATGGTCCTCCTTAAGTCTTTTTGACTCCACCAACAGGCGAGAGACCTTGCATCCTGCGTCATTGCATTCCGCGGATCGCCGCTGTATCCTGAAGCTGCAATCAAAAAACAACACTCTTTGAGGAGGTAACAACATATGGAACTAGGAAAGAAAATCAAGCAGCTGCGGTTCAAGGCTGGTCTGACCCAGGAGCAGTTAGCAGAGAAACTGGGTATCGGTGCACAATCTGTGTCCAAGTGGGAAAATGCA
>CACZSG010000210.1 GCA_902783665.1 uncultured Lachnospiraceae bacterium
CCGCTCATCTATATCAACGACTCCAGAAAATACACGCTTCCGCTGGGGCTGGCCAGCATGAAGGGCATGTATTCGACCGACTGGCCGGTGCTGATGGCATCTTCCGTCATCGCGGTGCTGCCGGTGCTGATCGCTTTCCTGTTCGCGCAGGATGCATTTGTAAAGGGCGTTATGATGTCGGGTCTGAAAGACTGACGGCAGGTAAACGGACATGCAGAGAATCCTGGTGCTTCATCCGCTGCCAGGTATGACGGCCGGATGAAAAACAGGAGAAAAGAGGGAAACAGGCATGACAAACTTGAAGATGGCGAGAGGCCTTTCCGTCACCCTGGCGGATGAAGAGCTTCTCCGCCGCAGAAAAGCAAATACAGACTACATGGAAGAACTGAAGACGGAGCATCTGCTGCTTCCTTATCTGCTGGAGGCCGGACTGTACAAGACTTCCGAGACGCACCCGGAGATACACGGCGGCTGGGAATCGCCGCTGTGCGAACTGCGCGGCCATTTCCTGGGACACTGGCTTTCCGCTGCCGCCATGCACTACGAAGCCACCGGCGACAGGGTGATCAAGGCCAGGGCGGATGAGATCGTGGACATCCTTGCGAAATGCCAGCAGGAAAACGGCGGACAGTGGGCCGCCTCCATTCCTGAGAAATATCTGAAGTGGATTTCCGTGGGGAAACGGGTCTGGGCGCCCCAGTATACCATTCACAAGACCTTTATGGGTCTTCTGGACATGTACCTTCTGGCCGGAAATGAAAAGGCACTGGATGTGGCTGTTCATTTCGGAGAATGGTTCTACGACTGGAGCGGACAGTTTTCCCGGGAGCATTTTCAGCGGATCCTGGACGTGGAGACCGGCGGCATGCTGGAGATCTGGGTGCTGCTTTACAGGATCACGAACAGGCCCATGTTCCGCGAACTGATGGACCGTTACTACCGGGAGAGCCTGTTTGACGGGCTTCTGGCCGGGCAGGACGTGCTGACCAATATGCACGCCAACACCACCATCCCGGAGGTTCTGGGCGCGGCCGCCTGGTACGAGGCCACGGGAGAAGAAAAGATGCTCCGCATCGTGCAGGCCTACTGGGAGATGGCCGTGGACAAAAAGGGATGCTACGTGACCGGCGGGCAGACCTGCGGCGAGATCTGGTCCCCGGACGGGGCCCTTGGCGCACGCCTTGGAGACAAGAACCAGGAGCACTGCACCGTCTATAACATGATGCGTCTGGCGGAGTTCCTGTTCAGGCACAGCGGCGATGCCCGCTTCATGGACTACTGGGAGAAAAACCTGTACAACGGCATTATGGCGCAGGGGTACTGGAAGGGAAGCTTTACGCATGGATACCAGTACAATAAAGAGTATCCGGACGAAGGTCTGCTGACCTATTTCCTACCTCTTCGAGGCGGCGCCAGAAAGGGCTGGGCAACGAAGACCAACGATTTCTTCTGCTGCCACGGATCCCTGGTGCAGGCCAACGCGGCTTTCAACAATGCCATCTATTATGAAGGAGAAGACGGGATACGTGTCTGCCAGTTCTTCAGTTCGGATTATGAAGGACAGACGGCGGGGACAGCCGTCAGGGTCCGGCAGCGCATCGACACCCGGAATGGCAGCGACCATCTGAGCAGCGATTCCAGCGGAGTTCAGAGGATCAACCCTGTGTGCGCCTCCGTGCCGCACGATCCGCGCATACTTGTTTCGGACCTGCGGGTCTGCTGCGAGGAGGAAAAGACTTTTGCGGTCAGCATCAGGATCCCTTCCTGGGCAGTGTCCGTCCGTATTCTGGTAGACGGGGAACCGGCGCAGGGACAGACCGACGGAACCGATGGACAGTCACCTGAACGGATGGAAGACCAGCCGCAGCCGGGCACCTTCTTCACCATCCGCAGGGCCTGGAAGGAAAACAGCATTCACCTGGAATTCGGGAAAGCGATCACGGCTGTGACACTTCCGGGGGATGAGGCCATGACAGCCTTCACGGACGGACCGGTGGTACTGGCCGGCCTGTGCGGCGAGGAGAGAACGCTTTATACCGGCGGCAGAAGGCCGGAGGAGCTTCTGGTGCCTGACAATGAAAGAGAGTGGGGCAACTGGATGCACACCTGGAAGACGGTGGGGCAGGAGCGCGGCATCCGGTTCATTCCGCTGTATCAGGTGGGATACGAGGCATACAGTGTCTATTTCCCGGTCCGGGAGAGACCGTAAAAATGATGCCGGCCGGCTTACGGTTCAGGAGAAAAAGCTGAAGAAAAGACATAACAGAAGACTGACCTGCCGCCCTGCGGCGGCTGATTGGAGATGAGATGAGACAGAATTCACTTGATCTGAACAAGGTTACCATAAAGGATCCGTTCTGGTCCAAACATGTGGATCTGGTGCACAAGGAGATCATTCCCTATCAGTGGGATGCCATCAACGACCGCGTGGAGGACGCGGAGCCCAGTCACTGCCTTGAGAATTTCCGCATCGCAGCCGGCAGAAGCGAGGGATCCTTCTACGGCATGCCCTTCCAGGATACCGACGCTGCCAAATGGCTGGAGGCCGTGGGTTTTACCCTGGCCTGCTACCCGGACAAAGAGCTGGAGGCTACCGCGGACGAGGTGATCGACCTGATCGCCGAAGCCCAGTGCGAGGATGGCTACATCAACACCTATTACATGCTGACCAATCCGGAAGGCCGCTGGACGGACCTTGCGGAGGGGCACGAGCTCTACACGGCCGGCCACCTGATGGAGGCGGCTGCGGCATACTATCAGGGAACGGGAAAACGGAAATTCCTGGATGTGATGTGCCGGTTCGCGGACCTCATCTGCGACACGTTCGGCGAGGAAGAGGGAAAGATCCACGGCTATCCGGGCCACGAGGAAGTGGAGATCGGCCTGTTCAAGCTGTATCGCTGTACGGGAGAGAAGAAATATCTGGATGAGGCGAAATACTTCGTGGATGCCAGGGGCGTCGGCGAGAACTATTTCATGAAAGAACTGGCGAGACCCGGCTTCAAGCGGATCTTCCCGGAGTTCCGCGACTATACGCCGGAGTATTCCCAGTCCCATCTGCCGGTGCGTGAACAGAAGACGGCAGAGGGGCATTCCGTGCGCGCCATGTACCTGTACAGTGCCATGGCCGACCTGGCCGAAGCCTGCAATGACGAAAGCCTGCGCAAGGCCTGCGAGGTACTGTGGGAGAACACCACGAACAGGCGCATGTACCTGACCGGCGGCATCGGATCCTCCGGCCATCTGGAGCGCTTTACCACCGACTACGACCTGCCCAACGCCAGCAACTATTCCGAAAGCTGCGCGTCCATCGGTCTTGCCATGTTCGGGCTTCGCATGAACCAGATCACCGGCCAGGCCCGCTACATGGACGTGGTGGAACAGGCCCTCTACAACACCGTTCTGGCGGGCATCGCCCTGGACGGCAGAAGCTTCTTCTATGTGAACCCGCTGGAAGTATGGCCGCCGGCCTGCCTGCCCGGCACCTCCATGGCCCATGTGAAGAACATCCGCCAGAAATGGTTCGGCGTGGCCTGCTGCCCGCCCAACATCGCCAGGACACTGGCCTCCCTGGGGCAGTATATCTACGCAGTGAACAAGGAGAAACGGGAACTTTACGTGAACCTGTTCGTGTCCGGCACTGCCGATGCGGACTGGGAAAACGGAAGGACCAGGATCTCCGTGCAGACAGAGTTCCCCTATGAAGGCTGCCTGCGCATCACCGCGGAACAGGTGCCGCAGGAGGGCATCACCCTTTACGTGCGCATCCCCTGCTACGCCCGGAACTTCAAAGTGACA
>CACZSG010000211.1 GCA_902783665.1 uncultured Lachnospiraceae bacterium
CAGCTGTCGTTCTGACCGGAACTGACGGTTTCTTCTCCGTAAACAATATGAGCGGTTCCGGAGGGAAGCACCACGCACATGCATCCTGAAAGCAGGTACATGGGTATTATTCTGCGCAATGACTTTTTCATTTCAAATTCACCTTCTTCTTGAGTAGCTCTTAGCGAAGATAAGAGCAAACACTAAAATCACACTGCATACGGCCATCAGCAGATAAACATTTTTACTGTAGTCCAGGATGGTTGTTGATATGGTCTGTTCCTGATTCCCGGATACGGGGGAAAAACCAGCACGCATTTCTGACATGTCTTCCGGCAGGGTCATGTCATTCGGAAAAGTCCCGGCTCCCTGTTGTGACATGCCGTCCATCATTGCCAGATCTTTCCTGGGCGTCATCCCATCCGGAGGCGTCATGTCTTCTCCATCCTGTGGCGCCATGTCCGCCGGAGAAACTGCGCCATCCTGGCCTTCGGAACTGTTTTCGGCCTGAGCCATACGGCCGCCTCTGCCGCCGCCCATCCGTTTCTGCATTCCGCCCCAGTTCATGGTGCCGCCGAACATGGAACTTTCGGCGTCACCATAGGACGCGGAGGTTTCATTGATGGTTATGGTTTCTTCCTCTTCGCCAACGATGATGGAATAAGTATGCCCCGTTTCCAATTCGGGACTGCTCAGATTGGCCGAAGAAAAACTGCAGGGGACTTCCCAGGAAAGCAGGATGTTTCCGAATTCATCTTCAACAGTCAGTGTGGAACCGGTTTCGAAGCCGGCAGCACTGTTGTATAAAATGGAGCACTGGGTGGAGGAGTTATCAAAGGATTCTGCCATGCCGGAACTTCCGCATGCGATGACAGTGCCGCCTGTGATCTTGCAGACACCGCCGCTTTCACTGCCAAAATCGATGGCGCAGTTTGATCCGCTGTTTGCCAGACTGATCCGAATATTTCCGCCGTTAATATAGATACTCCCGTTGGAATCAAGCCCGTCGGCATCTCTGCCTGTGTCGTTGATGATCGTTATATTACCGCCATTGATCAGGATGAATGTTTCCTCTTCATTGCCGCTGTCAGCGGAAGCTTCTTCATCCTGCTGCACTTCCGGTGCTGCTGATTCCTCATCCGACTGCTTGAATGCCTGGCCGCCGAACTGTCCATTTCCGGCCTGCCCTCCGCCGAAGCCGAACATATCGCTGCTGCCGCCATTGGCGTTCATCCCGTCGTCCGAAGGATAAATGGTAATATCGCCGCCGTCCACCGTGATGGTGATGGCTTCGATCCCTTCATAGCAGGTATTGATCAGGACCGTTCCGCTCTCCATATAGAAGAAGCCGTCTGAATGAATGCCGTCATCCTCTGCGTTTATGGTCAGGGCGGCTTCCCTGATGCGTACACTGTCATTGACATGGATACCGTCACCGGGAGCGCTGATGGTGATGCTGCCGCCGGTGATCACCAGGTCATCATTTGCCTTGATCCCGTGTTTATAATTTGCTTCAATCTCCAGCGAACCATTCCCGTTGATGGACAGGTCGTCATGGGCAAAGATCACACCATAGGTTTTGTCTTCCAGAGCCTCGTCGGAAAGCGTATCTCCGCCGGTAAGAATGTTCTCGCTTCCGTCCGCCAGCGTCAGAAATACCTTATCGGCTTCATTGACTCTGAAACAGGCGTCATCGGAACAGGAAATATCCACTCCGTCAAAGAGGATCCATACTTTGGAGTTTTCATTTGCATCCACGATGACCGATCCGTCATTCAGAGAACCGGTTATGACGTATTTGCCGGAGTTCGAAAGGATAACGTCGCCTTCAAGGACATAGGCATCTTTTCCCTGAATGGAGATGCTGTCTCCGTTCAGGGTGATCAGGGTGGCCGAAGTGGTGTCCCAGTCAGCCAGCTGGTCATTCTCTGTAAAATATTCCGAATCCGAATGCGCTTCGCTGTCCGCATCTGTCACCAGTTCTATTCCCAGGGACTCTCCGTTCATGAACAGGATGGTCAGAAGAATAGCACAGATGGTTATGATGCAGCAGATCCTGTCAAAATGTTTGCTTGTCGACATTTCATCACCTTATCCCATATATTCACCGTTGTAACTGACGAGAACAGCGCTTTTCACGCCTGCCAGCTCACTGACTTCATTGATGAAATCCGTGTTGTCATCCTTCAGACGGATCTCAAGGCTGAGCTCCACGAGCCCCTGTCTTGCCGTCTTGCTTTTGGTGCTGCACCCGAGCGTGTTCTCACGGATATAATCGATGGCATTCGATTCCGACGCATGGTCGCCGCATTGCAGAACGACAATGTAAGGATTGGTATGTTCTTTCCGGTTGGCAAAGAGCAGCAGGATGACACCGATGATCACACTGCCGAAGACGGCCAGAGGGATCATGCCGGCTGCCAGTACGATTCCGGCCGCGATGGACCAGAACAGGAAGGAGATGTCCAGAGGCTCCTTGATGGCGGCACGGAAACGGACGATGGAGAGCGCACCGACCATACCAAGCGAGAGCACGACATTCGAGGTGACTGCCAGGATGACCAGTGTAGTGATCATGGTAAGGGAGACCAGGGTGACGCCGAAACTCGAAGAGTACATGACACCGGCGTACGTCTTTTTATAGATCAGAAAAATGAAAAGGCCAAGGGCGAAGGCAAGCACCATGGCGATCACCATGTCAAGAATGCTGACAGAGGTTACATTTTCAAGAAAGCTGGATTTGAATACATCCGAAAAACTCATAATGATTTCTCCTTTATATGAAGTGTGGTTTGCAGACAGCTGGTTTTAAATCTGTTTCTCTTAAGTCTGTTTCTTTTTGTATATTTGAATATTACTCTTCGTATTATTTCACTTATGGAAGGTTACGATTCAGGAAAGAGGCTGATCTGCCGTTCTAGTCATACATCCTGCAAAGAGCGTACTTTGAAAACGCTGTGCAGCGGCGCCCTTTTGTCTGCAGCTGGTCCCGGATGACGGAGGGCAGATATTCGTCCCATTTTACTTCCAGTATGATCTCTGAATCGCCTGCCGGAATGGTGATACAGTCGGGGTTCAGAAAATCCGTGCAGTTCAGTCCGGTTCGTATATCATAGTCAAAAGTGACTCTGACATTTCCGGGACCGTAGATGAAGGGCTTCCGTGTGTAGTCGACGATGGTCTTCGGCCGAAGGCCCTGATACTGCATTTTCAGGTAGAGCTCCTGTACCAGGGGTCTGTCAGAAGAAAGCATCCAGAGGGTATCCCCGTCAACGATCTTCTGCGCTTCCTGCATGGTCAGCCGGGCTTCATATTTGGTGCCCAGGCTGTTATGCTTGCTCTTTTTTTCCAGATGGATAAAAGAAGTATCCTTGTTGTAATAGCGGATACGGAATTTTTCCCGAAGGTTTACACCGTCCAGTTTTTCCCGAAGCGCCTTGTCTTCCATATTGTCAAAATAAAGACTTCGTATCAGATATTTTCCGTCTACGGCATGCGGATCCGGTTCCATGACGGCCGAAAGCCGATGCCGGATGGCGATCAGGTCTGAAACATTCAGATAGTGTTTGACTTCATGCCGGTATTTGATATTCATATCTGTTTCCTCCTCTCTGCTGGTATTGTAGGGGACAAACCTTAAATGAACTTAAAGAAAGCTTTTCAAGATTGCACTTTTTCTCTGATGTAGTAAAATAAGGAGAATACATCTGTTTGACAATCATAATGAAAGCATCCGGGAGAGGCAGAAAGTGAGGAAGTATGGCAGGACCAGGGAGGCCGGGCGGACATGCCGGCAGAGGATATCTAACGGAAGAAGAGAAGCAGAACCGTCCGAAAGTAACGGGCGACCTCCTGAAACGCATCTTTTCCTATCTGAAGCCTTACTGGAAACAGATGGCACTGGTGCTTCTGTGCATCATCGTTTCCTCCTGCTTCAGCCTGATGCCTTCCATACTG
>CACZSG010000212.1 GCA_902783665.1 uncultured Lachnospiraceae bacterium
CTGCCCGGCCCCGAAGACACAGAGACCTGGGAGGACGTCATCCCCGGCCTGTCCTGGTGGAGCTCGGATTTTTCTGACAAGGTGGATATGAAATCCTTCTCCGGCTATGCCTGGTACTCTAAGACTTTTACCGCTCCTGAAAAACCGGAAACTTCCGATCTTGTTCTCTCGCTCGGATATTTCGATGAGACAGACGTTGTTTTCCTGAACGGTACCCAGATTGGCTGCACGGGCATGAACCCGGAAAAATGGACCCATCAGGAGGACTGCTGGGACACAGAGCGCGTCTATCCGGTGGATCCTTCCCTGATCCGTTTCGGCGAGGAGAACAACGTCCTTGTGCTGACACATAACCAGTCCGGCGACGGAGGCTGGTATTCCGGCCATCCCATGCTGATGGCCCGGAAAGCCTACGAGGCACGTTATGCCGCTGAAGACGATGGCGAAAGCAGGTTCCTTTCCCTTGAGATTCCTTCTGAATGGAAGGCAAAAATGGAAAAAACGGGAAATCCTGCCGAGCAGGAACATTTCCTGGTCTATCTTCCGGAAGGATACGACCTTCCCGAGAACGCGGACAGACGGTATCCTGTCATCTGGCTGCTGCACCAGCTGAACAGCACGTCCCACTCCTATGTGCTGGACGGGATCGACAGTGTCCTGGATGAAGCCATTTCAGAAGGCAAACTGGAACCGTCCATCGTCATCATCCCGGACAGCGCGGCCGAAAGCTGGTGGATGTACGGCTGGGATTCCATGGTGACCGAAGAACTGCTGCCATATGTGGACACCCATTTCCGCACCATACCAGACCCGCGTTTCCGTATCGCGGCAGGCGCTTCCATGGGCGGCCATGGCGCATTTTATATCGCCTACCGGAATCCTGGTCTGTTCTCGCATATAACAGGATGGTACGGAGCCATCAACATGGGCGGCAATCCTCTCCGCATCGCCTCGAATGCCGGGGACGAGTTCCTGAATTATTTCACTCAGTATTTTATCTGCGGAAACAGGGATCTTTACAAGTTCGGGCTTCCTTCCATCACGCTGGACCATCTGCTCCGCGAGGCCGGCGCACAGCATTTCTTTGAACTGGAAGAAGGCGAACATGCAAGTTCCTTCTATCTTCCCTATGCAGCGGAATCACTCGCGTATCACACCGGGAAGATGCCCTTCCTTTCCGAAGAGGATGCCGGCGGTCTTCTGACACTTACGGAAACCTCCGTTGAAAAGACAGAGGATGGAACGGTCCATGCAGCACTGACCTTTGATGTGGACAGCAGGATGCAGGATCTGCTGCCCCAGGTGCCTGATGCGGACGCGCCGGGGCTTGCCACGGAAGCCCTTACGGTTCCGGTCAGGGTGACCGTGAAGGATGAAAATGGCGGTTCAGAAATGATGGAAGGATTCCTTACCATAGCGGAAGGAGACACACAGGTCCGGTTTGAGGGAAGCTGCGAAGGGGAAAACCTTGACGGTGGCCTTTCCTGTGAAGTGATGGTGTGGATCCTGAACCAGGGGGTTGCACTGTCCTGACTGTCCTGACTTTCCTGAATATTGTGGTCATCATTTGAAATCAGTCATTCTCGGACGACAGCAGTCCGGGCCGGCAGTTTCCTCCAGATGCCCGTTGTCTTCTTCGAGAGGGCTCCGTCGCTGATTCGCAGGCCCCTCCGAAAACGCGCTACGCTTGGACGGTTCTCCGGGGCCTGCTGCTATCCTCGCCCTCTCTTCGAATCCTGCCGAAGCATCTTCCGGAAGCTGCCGGCCCGGACTGCTGTCTGATTTCGGGAAAGAAAGCATAAAAACAAACAGCCATTATGTACATGAATATAATTTCTTTGAAGCAAACTATCATCTAACAGCGGGTGATAGTTCGGCTTTGGAAAAAAATTATCATGTACGTAATGGCTGTACTAGTTTTAAGGCTTATATCGATTATTGATCTTCCGCTTTTGAAGTCAGGCGGCAGCTCCTGCCTGCTGTCTCCGGAAGATGCTTCGGCAGGACTCGAAGAGAGGGCGAGGATAGCACAACGCGCCGGAGAACCGTCCAAGCGGAGTGCGTTTTCGGAGGCGCGGCGCGAATCAGCGACGGAGCCCTCTCGAAGAGGACAACGGGCATCTGGAGGAGACAGCAGGCAGGAGCTGCCGCCGTCCCTCAAACGCTAAAACTGTCACTAAAGCTGTCACTAAAGCTGTCGCTCAGAGGTCACTCCTGCCCTTCCAGCGTAAGTGCATGCTCCTCGTTCATCCGTACGCACATCTGCACGAATTCATCCAGCGGAACATTCTGCAGCTGGCGGTTGCTTCCGCGCAGGTTGATGGAAACGGTCCTCTCCTGCGCTTCCTTGTCACCAAGGACGATAATATACGGATCCTTGTAATTCTTGAAGGTCTTGATCTTCTCCTTCATGTTGCGGTCCGTATAATCCGCTTCCGTGCGGATGCGGTTCTTCTTCAGGATCTGCTCCACTTCCTTCGCGTACTCATTGTGCTCCAGGCGGATCGGAACGATGCCGACCTGATACGGGCTGGCCCAGAACGGGAACATGCCTTTGAAGTTTTCGATGATGATTCCGATGAAACGCTCGAAGGAGCCGTACAGGGCTCTGTGGATCATGACAGGCTGCTTCAGGGAGCCGTCGCTGGCGACATACTCCAGGCCGAAGTTCAGCGGCAGCTGGAAGTCCAGCTGGATGGTGCCCATCTGCCATTCTCTTCCCAGGCAGTCGCGCATCTTCAGGTCGATCTTCGGGCCGTAGAAAGCGCCGTCGCCCTCGTTGATCTCGTAGTTTCCTTCGCCGTACTTTCTGTCGAGAATGTCTTTCAGGGCAGCTTCCGCGCGGTTCCAGGTCTCGATCTCACCCATGAAGTCATCCGGGCGCGTGGACAGCTCTGCGATGTATTCCAGACCGAATCCGGCATACAGTTCGCCGGTCAGCTGCATGATATCCTCGATCTCGCTGGCGATCTGGTCTTCCGTGATCAGAATATGCGCATCGTCCTGACGGAACTCCTGTACACGGAACAGGCCGTTCAGTTCTCCGGATTTCTCTTTTCTGTGAATGACGTCCACCTGGGCAATACGGACCGGCAGTTCCTTGTAGGAACGGCGGGTGCGTTTGTATACCATGATGGCATTCGGGCAGTTCATCGGTTTTGCAGCGAAGGTATCGGGAGCTTCAATGTCGCCGCCCTCTCCAGGGATCAGGAACATGTTGTCTCTGTAATGGCCCCAGTGTCCGCTGGTCACCCACAGTTTACGGTTGTTGATGACCGGAGCCGCGATCTCCTGATAGCCGTGTGCCTCGTGCAGTTCTCTCCAGAACTCCAGCAGCGCGTTGAAAAGCTTCCATCCTCTGGGCAGCCAGTAGGGCATTCCGGGTGCGGTCTCATCAAACATGAAAAGATCCAGCTGCGGTCCCAGCTTCTTGTGGTCGCGTTCCATGGCTTCCTTCAGGAAATTCAGATGAGCCTTCAGTCCTTCTTTGTCCGGGAATGCGAATACATAGATCCTCTGCAGGATGTCACGGTTCTCATCTCCGCGCCAGTAGGCGCCGGAAACGGACTTGATCTGGAACGCGGCACCCATCAGGTCCTGGGAATTTTCCACGTGCGGTCCGCGGCACAGATCCACGAAATCATCTCCGGTATAGTAGATCGTAATGGTCTCGTCCTCCGGCAGATCCTGGATCAGCTCGGTCTTGTAAGTCTGGTCCTTGAAGATCTCCAGCGCTTCCTGTCTGGATACTTCTTTTCTGGTCCAGGCTTCGCGGCGCTTCATGATCTCGCGCATTTTGTTCTCGATTGTCTTGAAATCCTCGTTCGTGACGGTCCTGGGCAGTTTGAAATCATAGTAGAAACCGTCGGCGATCTGCGGTCCGATGGCGTACTGTACATTCTCTTTTCCGAAAATCTCCACCACGGCTTTCGCCAGGATGTGTGCCATGGAATGGCGGTACACTTCCAGATACTCTTCCTTGATCATGTTCTTTTTCCTCCTTGTTCATCCTGATCTCCGATGTCTCACGCAGAAGATCAGGCTTCTTATGCTTACATGAAAAAAACCCTCATATCAGAAAACTGATATGAGGGACGTTTCCACGCGGTTCCACCCTGCATTGACGGCAGCAACTGGAATACACCTTTCTGCCGACCACTTATTCTGGCTGTAACGGGGCCGCCGGACCGGATTAGGGTCTCTCGGAGATGGTCTTCAGACAGATCCGGTACAAAACGCTCTCAGCAAAACGCGTTTCTCTCTGGGAACTTTCCCTGCCCTACTCTTCTCGTCAATGATTTGTTCAGGTGAAATTTAAATACAGAAAGTATTCTAATATACTATTTCTCAATTGTAAAGAGCTGTCAGCTGATTTTTTCTCCAGTATCAGCTGATTTTTCCCCAGGGTCAGCCGATTTTTCTCTTTTCAAGAAAGTATCCGGGGATCAGCACCAGGTCCGCGCCGGCCCACGCCACGACTTCCGCGAAAAGGATGCCTGTCTCGCCGAACAGCACGGGAAACAGCAGGGCAGCCCCGGTGCGCATGATGAATTCCGCCACGCCGGACAGCATCGGAATAACGGTATTTCCCATTCCCTGAATGCAGCTGCGGATGATATGCAGCACATAGAGGACCGGCAGCAGCGCACTCATGATCCTCAGCAGCAGGTAGGCCGTCGCCATGGCGGGGTCACCGTCTGCCCCGCTGACATCTATGAACAGGCTGAGGATATTTCTTCCGAAAACAAACATGGCCAGGGTAATCAGCGCTGAAGTCAGCATGGAGATCACCAGGGCCGCGCGCACGCCTTCCCGGATGCGCTGCGTGTTTCCCGCTCCCATGTTCTGTCCCGCATAGGTCGTCATGGCAAACCCGTAGGAGATGGCCGCCATTTCTAGCAGTCCGTACAGCCTTGTCGTCGCGGTGTAGCCTGCGATAAAAGCCACGCCGTACCGGTTCACGACTACCTGTACGATCATCCCGCCAATGGAGATGACAAGATTCTGAAAGGCCATGGGAAGCGCCAGCGTAAACAGTTTTCTGCAGTCCGAAGCCATCAGCGTGAAATGTCTGCGGGTCAGATGCAGCAGGTCGGTCCTGCTCACCCGGATCAGGCAGAAAAGAGCCGCCAGCGCCTGCGCGATCACCGTTGCCGCTGCAGCTCCGGTCACGCCCCATCCGAAGGACATGACGAACAGCAGATCCAGGGATACATTCACGGCGGAGGAGATGACCATGGAGATCAGCGGTGTGCGGGAATCGCCCAGAGCCCTCAGCATGGATGAGAAGAGATTGTAAGCCACGGTGACGGACAGTCCTCCGAACATGACATGCAGATAGGCCACGGCGATGGGCCTGATCTCCTGCGGTGTTCCAAGAATATGAAGGGCCGGGTTGATAAGCGCCAGAGAGGTCACTGTCAGGAAGACCATCAGCAGCAGGCAGAGGACCACCGCGTTACCGGCGGCTCTCTTCAGTCCTTCCCTGTCATTCGCTCCGAAACGCTGGGACAGCAGGATGGAAAAACCCTGCGTGATCCCCTGGATGATACTCAGATACAGCCAGTTCAGCCAGGAAACATTTCCAAGGGCGGCCAGGGCCTGTACCCCCAGGGCACGCCCGACGATCGCCGTATCCGTCACTGTATAGAGTTCCTGAAAAACATTGCCTGCCATCAGCGGCAGCGCAAAGAATAGGAGCAGCCTGAAAGGGCTCCCCTCTGTCATGTTCGTTATCTTTCTTTCCTGATTGCCTGTTTTCTCAGGGTTCACTGTATTCAGCCCTCTTTCTATCTTGCCAGAAACTGCCGGGTCCGCTCTTCCCTTGGGTGCTCGATCACCTGACGCGGGTCCCCCTGCTCAACAATGTATCCGTTGTCCATGAAGATCACCTGGTCTGCGACATCCCTGGCAAATGCCATTTCATGCGTGACGATGATCATGGTGGTCTTCTGTTCCGCAAGGGATCGGATGACGCGCAGCACCTCTCCGGTCAGCTCCGGGTCCAGAGCGGAGGTGGGCTCGTCAAAGCACAGGATATCCGGTGAAAGGGCCAGCGCCCGGGCGATGGCCACGCGCTGCTGCTGTCCGCCGGAAAGCTGGTGCGGATAATGGTCCGCCCTGTTTGCAAGTCCCATTTTGTCAAGAAGCTGCTCCCCGTGGGCACGGATCTCTTCCAGGATCTGCTTCCGGTCTGCCTTGAAATCCGGACGCTCCTTTGCCAGAAGCTGTTCTGCCAGCATCACGTTCTCCAGCGCCGTATACTGGGGGAACAGATGGAAAGCCTGAAATACAAGTCCGAAATGCAGGCGCTTGGTCCGAAGGTTCCGCTCATTCTCCGCGGCGGACCTGGCAGCGTCGAACAGGACCTCATCCCTGACCCGGATCTCACCGCTGCTGGGTGTCTCAAGAAAGTTCAGACAGCGCAGAAGGGTCGTCTTTCCAGATCCTGAGGAACCGATGATGGCCAGCGCGTTTCCCTCGTCAAGAGAGAAGCTGACATCCTTCAGCACCTTTGTACTGCCGAAGTGTTTTTCGATATGGTTCACTTCCAGAATTGCCATTGACTGCTCCTCTCTCTATCTGAAATAATCCAGTTTCTTTTCTATGTAGTTGAACAGCAGCGTCAGGATTCCCACGAACAGCAGGTAGAATACGCCGGTGTAGAACAGCGGCCATGTAAGGCCGGCGGATTTCAGGAACGAATAGCCCGCGAAGGTAAGCTCCTGGGCCGCGATGATCCTGGCCAGGGAAGTATCCTTTACCAGTGTGATGATCTCATTGGACATTGGCGGAATGACCCGCTTGATCATCTGAAGCAGCGTGACCTTGAAAAAGATCTGGCTTTTCGTCATGCCAAGCACCTGTCCGGCTTCCCGCTGCCCCACAGGGACGCCTTCGATGCCGCCCCGGAAGATAACGGAAAAATAGCACGCATAATTGATGGAAAAGGCTACGACCGTGGCCGTTATGCGGCCTGCTTCATTGCCTCCCCAGATATTGTGTCCCAGCCACATGCCGGGGCCGTAAAAAATAATGATCAGCTGCAGCATCAGCGGTGTACCGCGGATCACCCATACCAGGACCATGATGATCCTGCGAAGGAACTTCCATCTGCTCGCGGAGCCGATGCCAAGAAGCAGACCCAGCGGCAGGGAAAAGACCAGTGTGAGTGCAAAAATACGAAAGGTGCTCTCCAGACCGATCAGCAATGTCTTGGTAACATTCCAGAACATAAAAAACTCCTCAGATATAAGTCTCGGACAGTAAACAAAGGGAAGGCAGACAGCCTTCCCTTTTCGTTCAAGTGACAGCAAGGGTTTTATTCAGCCGGGACTACGATCACCTGTGCATTGTTGCAGTACGCATTGGAACACTCCATGGACTCGGTCACTTCGGCGGTCAGCGTCATGCCGTTCCATACAACATCGATATTGCCGGCATTCAGTTCCATCAGCTTGTTGTCCCAGTCGATCTCGACGAATTCGGCTGTTACGCCCAGCTTGTCAGCGACCACACGGGCCATATCCGCATCAAAACCAATCCATTCGTCGCCGTCTTCCTTGTAATCCATGGGCGCGAAATCGGTGATGCCTACGATCAGAGTGCCTTTTTCCTGGATGGCGGCCACGTCGCTGTTCTCCTCGGACTGAACGAACTCGACATCCGCTTCCTGCTCCACCAGCGCGTCCTGAACACCATATTTTTCTGCGGTCTCCTGCAGACTGCCGTCCGCGTAGGTCTCTGAAAATACCGCATTGATGTAGGAAGCAAGGTCGGAACCTTTGCGGCAGCCTACACCGTACTCTTCCGTTGTCAGTTCATCTGTATGCACCAGATCAGGATAGCTGGTTCCCTCTCCGATCATTGCGCCGGCCATCAGCAGGTCGATAATGGCAGCATCGGAAGTTCCTGAAGCAACTTCCATCAGCGCGTCAGCCTGGGAAGCGACGGAATTGTAGCTGAATCCGTTTTCTTCAGCCGCTGCCTCTCCCGCAGATCCCGCTTCCACCGCATAGGTGAGTTCTTCCGCTGCAGCCGCAGAGGTCATTCCAAGCGCCAGTGCCATTCCAAGTACCAATGCTGTTCTCTTCTTCATCATGCTTAACCTCCAAATCATAGTCAGACATCCTTGCAGCCCTTCGGGCTGTTTACTATGGTATAGTAGCATAGCACTGCGCTAAAGTAAAGAAGAAACTTTCCAACATTGAATTTTTATTCATTTTTATTATTGCACACTGGGATCCTTAACCCTTAAATCCTGATGCCCTTCACAGGAAGCAAAAGCAAGGATGCCTGCCACCGTTTTCGCATCCTGCAGCCGGCCTTCAAAGATCAGGTCCAGCAGTTCGCTCAGGGAATGCGCCTCCACCCCGATCTCCTCCGCCTCGTCCAGGTGCTGTCCGGCTGCGGGCGTCAGGTCTTCAGCCAGGTAAACAAAAGTTTCCTCATCGCACCAGGCCACGGCCGTCTTCAGTCTTGTAAGGAAACGAACCCTTCCCGCCTGATACCCGGTCTCTTCCGCCAGTTCTCTCACTGCGGCTTCCATGGGGTCTTCATCCGGCCGGTTTCTTGCCCCGGCGGGGAGTTCCAGCGTCTCGCGCTCCACGGACGGCCGGTACTGCCGGATCATCAGAATGCGTCCGTCCGGCAGGACCGGCACGGTGCATGCCCCGCCTCCCTTTTTGTGATGCACAAAATCCCACTGCTCTACCTTTCCGTCCGGAAGCTCCATGGTGTCCCGGCAGAATTCCAGTACGCTCCCTTCACAGGCTGTTGTCCTGGATTTTCTTTTCAGACCGTATTCTTTCTTTTTCATGATTGACATTTCTCTTTTCTGTGCTAATATGATATCGGTCTGATGCAAAAAACAGACCGGACAATTTAATAAAAGGCTAGGGGAGCTTGCGCCGCTGTTTTCCGTATACGGATGAAAGCATATGCAGGCTGAGACGGCAAGACGCCGGACCCTCATTACTTGAACCGGATAATACCGGCGTAAGGAAGCAAGTATAATGAGGCCCCTCCCAGTTTTTACAAGGAGGTTTTTTTTATGTCCTTTTTTGTAACCAAAGTTGTAAACGAGTGGGATGAAGTTACTTATCAGCCGACCGTGGCGGGCTTTACGGCCCTGGTCATCATCATGATCGCCGTGCTGCTGGCGGGCATTGCTTTCTTCGGCAAGAACAGAAAGTTCAGTGCGAAACAGCTTGCCTTTTCCGCCATGGCCATCGCGCTTGCGACGGTCACTTCCTTCATCAAACTGTTCCACATGCCCATGGGCGGCTCGGTGACACTGCTCTCCATGCTGTTCATCTCTCTGATCGGATACTGGTACGGCCTTGGCGCAGGACTTACCGCAGGTTTCGCCTACGGCATTCTGCAGATGGTCCTCGATCCTTATATCCTCAGTGTCCCGCAGATGCTGGTGGACTACATTTTCGCCTTTGGAGCCCTTGGCCTGTCCGGCCTGTTCAGCAATTCAAAGCACGGCCTGATCAAAGGATATGTCGCTTCCGTCCTGGGCCGGTACTTCTTCGCCTTCCTGTCCGGATGGATCTTCTTCGGAACCTATGCCAGCTATTACGGATTCAACAGCGGCGTCATCTATTCACTGGCTTACAACGGCGCATACCTGGCGGCCGAGGCAGCCATCACCATCGTGGTCCTTCTGATCCCGCCGGTTGCCAGCGCGATGAAGCGCATCAAAGAACTGGCCTTATCCTGAAACGTCTGAGCCCCGGTTTTAACCGGGGGGCTGTCCCTTTTTAAGTATATCATTTACATAACGTAAAAAAAAGGCGGCGCGCAGTATTTATATCACTGCGCGCCGCCTCTTTTATTTCAGTTAATTCCAATTCAACAGTTTACTGTTCGAACGTTGATCGAACAGTAATGATTTCTGAAAAGCTTCTCTGTTACTCAGGCTTTCTTTCACAGATCAGGCTCTCTGTTTTTTGAAGGTGCCTGCTGCCTCAATGACAAGGATCACTGCAAGGACAGCCATAGCTGCCGCGAAGATCATCTGGAACCAGTCACCCCAGAGGGCCGTACCGCCGCCGATCATGCCGATCTTTTTGATGATGGTCATGCAGAGGCTGGTCAGTGTGGCCACAAGCATGAAGGCCATCGGGAAGTAGAACATCTTATTGTTCTTGCCTGCCTGTCCGAGCCATGCGCATACAGCCATCAGAGCGATACCTGCAAGCAGCTGGTTTGCCGCACCGAACAGACCCCAGATCTGGGAAAGGCTCAGGCCGCCGAGAATGCAGCCGATCACGACC
>CACZSG010000213.1 GCA_902783665.1 uncultured Lachnospiraceae bacterium
GAAGATCAAAGGCAACACCTACTACTTCCGTTACGACGGAACAATGGTCAAAGGCCAGTGGGTCTATGATTCCGGCACAAATGCCTATTACTATCTGAATGCCAAGACGGGCGCTGCCCTGAAGGGAACTCAGAAAATTGACGGCGTTACCTACAACCTCGGCACAACGGGTGCCTATAAGAAAGCCCTCAGCGGTGCATGGAGCATCCGTGTCAACCGTGCGCTTAACACCATCACGGTTTACCGCGGCAGCACTCCCGTCCGTGCGATGCTTTGCTCCACGGCAAAGGACGGGGTCTCCACTCCGCTCGGTACCTTCCATCTGATGGACAAGCTCCGCTGGCATACGCTGATGGGTCCGTGCTATGGACAGTACTGCTCTCATATTACCAGCAGCATTCTGTTCCATTCGGTTCCCTACGATGTATGGGGCAACATCCGCACACTCCACACCGCGGATTACAACCGTCTGGGCCGTCCGGCTTCCGCAGGCTGCATCCGTCTTTGCGTACGCGACGCGAAATGGCTGTATGAGAACTGCCCGGTAGGCACTTCCGTAACAGTCTACAGTGATTCCAGCACGCCCGGACCGCTGGGCAAACCGGCTACTTCCACCGTCGGAATTCCGTGGAGCAAGAACTACGACCCGACGGACCCGGCAATTCCGGAGAACAATCTGTAATCCAGGCGGATTGCAGAAGCTTTAGAGCTTAAAAATACAGTATTAAAAACAGGCAGCCCGGGGCTGCCTGTTTCTTTTATGTTTGCGTTTTAGATCTTAATGAATCAGCTCTTAGTTCCGTCGAGGATGGGCAGCATCTTCTCCAGCGCTTCCTCCTCATCCGGTCCGCTGCAGAGCAGTTCAACTTCTGTCCCCTCCTGAATACAGGCACTCAGCAGGCCGATCACACTCTTGGCGTTGAAGTCCCTGCCACGGCAGCGCAGAATCACCTGGCATTCATAGGAGACGGCCGCACTGCAAAGTTCTTTAGCCGGCCTTATGTGCAGTCCTCCGGGTTCCCGGATGACCGCTGTCCCTTTAACCATTGGAAGCCTCCGTATTTTTCTCAACTTCCTGGATGGAGGAGATCTTCTCCGCCGTTACCATGATGGTGATATCAGAGAGAAGGTCGTACCCTTCAGGCAGTTCTATCTCCACCGGTATCTCATAACTGCCGGCATTCGCGCACGGTGCCAGATCCACGGCTGCGGAAATGTCTTCAATATCCAGGCGGTACACATTCTCTGTTTCCGAATGTACTTTCACCTGTATGGCGTCGGCAGGTGAATAGGTGAGGTTCATTCCTTCCGGAAGATTTTCCAGTGTTATGCTTGAGAGCGGCACTTCCAGCGTACGGTCCCCGATCCGTTCCAATTCTACCGTAACGGTAACATTGGGATCCGCATCGGAAGTCAGACGGATCTCGTCCGTATCCAGTTCTGCCAGGACATCCTGCATGTTGACATCTGTTACTACGGTCTCCTGCGCGTCTTCCACGGATACACCGACGGTAAGTCCACCGTTTTCATCCAGCGTCTTGAATGCATTGCTGCTTCCCACCAGGCTGATGCTCTCGGGCAGCGTAGAGATCTTCGATACCTGACAGCCCTGGGCCGGTGTTCCTTCCGGCACGATGATCAGTGGAATGCCGTTTCTGATCTCCCAGATGGAGACTGATACGCTGACCTGTTTGTTTTCAAGCACTACTCCGGATGCATTCATGATCTGAAGCCGTGCGTACTGAGCCTCGTTCAGTTCTTCGTCATTCTTGTCAAAGATCTGAAGGACTGTCGGAATGACGGAATTCTCATTCAGATGAGCGGTATTCACCACGGCGGCTACCCTTCCGATCCTGTTGAGCAGGCTTTCCGGACCGGCGATCTGAACGGACTTACCCTGAAGCAGTTCCATGGTCCCGACTTCATATCCTTTCTCCGGTGCTCCGGAGGAAGAGATTGAAACCATGAATTCGCTCTGCCGCTTGGTCTCCAGCTGAACCTTCATGGAGGCTGGCGATATCTCGATCTCGTCCCAGGTGACCAGGGCACTGTCACAGGTGACTGTCAGCGGGACCGCATCCATCTCGTTCAGGTTTTCCATATCCGCGACCACATGGAAGCTGGATGATGTAAGGTTGTTCAGTACACTCTTCCGCTCTGTCACCTTCAGTGTCACGGAATCTCCATCCAGCACATCGAAAGCCTTATCGATATCCGCTACGCTGCTCTGGTTGATGATCTCAACACTTACGTCACGGAACAACTTGGATGTGGTGGGATTATTGATCGTTGCGATCAGAAACCAGATCAGCATGGCAACCACCAGAGAGATTGCCTTCAATCCGATATTCCTGGTTAATTTATGCTTCATCTTTGCTCCACCCCTTCCAGAAAGAAATCCTGCGCTGTGCCACAGACTTGTTCTGCAGCACAACCAGCCGTTCCCGAAGAGCTTCCGGAGCAACTGCCCGGCTCAGGCCGCCCTTGTAAGCGACAGAGATAGCCCCTGTTTCCTCTGAAACAATGATGGTCAGCGAATCTGTCACCTCACTGATCCCGATTCCGGCACGATGGCGGGTTCCCAGCTCTTTGCTGAGCTGACGGTTTTCAGAAAGAGGAAGATAACAGGTGGCGGACGTCACCCTGTCTCCCCGGATCAGCACAGCCCCGTCGTGCAGCGGCGTATTCTTCTCAAAAATGTTGATCAGAAGCTGGCTTGAGACGACGGAATCCAGCGTGATCCCTGTCTTTTCAAAGTCACGCAGCGTGACATTCTGCTCTATCACGATCAGAGCCCCTGTTTTGACTTTCGCCATCTCCACACAGGCCATGACGATCTCGTTGATGGTGCGATCGCTGAACCGCTCTGTCACATTCCGGGAATTGTCAAGAGACAGGAGGGAACTTACCACCTGCTTCTCTCCGATCTGCTCCAGCGCTTTCCGCAGTTCCGGCTGAAAAATAACCAGGGCAGCGATCAACGCGATGCTGATTCCTCTGTTCACGATATAGATCAGTGTATCCATCCGGAGAAGGTATACAAAGGCAACGCATATCCCAAGGAACATGATTCCCTTCAGCAGAGACCACGCCCTTGTGTTTTTGATCCATAGCAGTAAATTGTAAACAAGAAATGCAAGTATAATGATTTCCAGCACGTCGATCAGGCTGATGTCCGACAGGGTTCTGCCGATCCAGCCTGTTCGGTTGCTTATCCATAACAGCAGTCTGTTCATTTAGTTTTCTCCCCACAGTCCGCCGCCGGCAGGCAGGCGCATACTTGATTACAGTATAGCACAAATACTTTGCCGGTTTCAATCTCTATCCTACCAGACAGAGGCAAAGTGAATAAACTTTATGGGCACCGGCCTGTTTCAGCGCGGATGCCGCGGCATCCATGGTACTTCCGGTCGTGAAGACATCGTCCACAACTATGACATTCCTTCCGGCAGCCTTCCCGGAAGCCTCGAATGCCCCCGCCAGGTTCCTGGTCCGCATGGCGCGGGACAGTTCCTTCTGGTCCCCGGTCTCCCTTTTTTTGATCAGGCAGTCCTTCTCGAACGGGATCTGAAGGGATGTACTCACTTCCCTGGCCAGCAGTTCTGCCTGGTTGTATCCCCTGGCACGTTTCTTTCTTTTCGTCATCGGAACGGCTGCAATAAGATCCGGTTTCCAGACAGGCAGCAGCGGCCCGGCAAGCCGGGTCAGACATTCCCCCATCCAGCAGACATAGTCCCGCCTGTCCCCTCTTTTCAGACGCAGGACCGCCTGCTGCACGCCGCCTGTATAATAAAAACAGGCAAGTCCCTGGTCAAATACGTGCGGATATCTGGTGCATTCGTCACACAGCAGTCGGGCGGAAGATGATACCTCCCGCCCGCATTTGATACATTTTGTTTCTGTGATATATGGAAGCTTCCCGGCACATTCAGCGCAGATCTTTCTTCCAAAAGGAGAAAGGATCCTGTCACATACAGGACAATGCGGGGGATACAGCAGTGATAAAGCCGTCCCCAGCCGGTCCGTCAGCAATCTCTGGTCCATGCCGTTCTTCTTCATTCTGTTCTCTCTATAAAGACATCAGTTCCTGCAGTCTGCGCTGCAGGGTGGTGTACCGTTTCTGTTCCGATGTATTCTCGATCATCCTGTCGAAGGTTTCTTCGCTTCCCACCAGCGTAACACAACTTCTGGCTCTTGTAACGGCGGTGTAAAGGAGATTCCTTGTCATAAGCAGCCTGGGACCTGTCAGCAGCGGAATGACCACCGCCGGGTATTCACTGCCCTGGGATTTATGAATGGTGACCGCAAAGGCATGCTCCAGTTCATCCAGCGCGGAAAAGGGGTATTCCACCTGCCTTTGTTCATCGTATTCCACCGTGACACGCTCTGTCTGCCTGTTGATCTCACGGATAATGCCCATATCACCGTTGAAGATCCCCTGTCCCGTATCCACGGGGATCCCGTACCTGCCGCGGATCTGCCATTCGATCTGATAGTTGTTCTTGATCTGCATGACCTTGTCTCCCTCGCGGAAGCGCAGGTCCTTATATTCATATTCCGTTTTCGAAGGGGAAGGCGGGTTCAGATATTCCTGCAGGATCCGGTTCAGGCGCTCCACCCCCAGCGGGCCTTTGCGCATGGGCGTAAGGACCTGGATATCGTAGGGCTGCGCTTTTACATAGCCGGGAAGTTTTTCGCGGATCAGCTGTATCACGATGCTGATGATCACGTTGACATCCTGCCGTTTCAGGAAGAAAAAGTCGCGGCTGTGGTTGTCCAGCCTGACAGGCTCTCCCCGATTGATCCGGTGGGCATTTACCACAATGTCGCTCTCCGAAGCCTGCCGGAAGATATGCGACAGCCGCACCACGCGCACACAGCCGGACTGTATGATATCCCGCAGAATGCTTCCCGGGCCTACGGAGGGCAGCTGGTTCATATCCCCCACCATGATCAGGCGGGTTCCCACCGTGACCGCTGCCAGCAGTGCATGCATCAGGTACAGGTCCACCATGGACATTTCATCGATGATGATCACGTCAGCTTCCAGCGGATTGTCCGCATTTCTCTCAAAATGCCCGCTGCCTTCCGTTCCGGCGGATACTTCCAGCAGCCTGTGAATGGTTCTGGCCTCATGTCCCGTGGCTTCCGTCATGCGTTTTGCGGCACGGCCGGTCGGGGCTGCCAGTTCCAGATGAAGTCCTTCGGCCTCGAAGTAAGAGATCAGCATGTTGATCGTGGTGGTCTTTCCCGTTCCGGGACCTCCGGTCAGGACCAGAAGTCCGCACCGGACAGCTTCCACGACCGCCCTTTTCTGCATCTCATCAAGCTGGGTTCCGGACTTTTTCTCCGTCTCACGGATCCTCTGCATGATCACTTCTTCATCCACTTCACCGGTGATGTTCAGATCCGTCAGCATGCGGGCCGTATTCAGCTCCAGCCTGTAGGCCATGGTACTGTATATTTTCTTTCCGTCTTCTTCCTCTTTGATAACGATACGGTTTCGGATCGCCAGCTCCGCAAGGTGCGCATCCAGATCGTCAAGCTCTGTCTCCAGAAGTTCCGCCGCCCTGGCCATCAGCACATCCGAAGGCAGATACACATGACCGTCCGCCATGGCCTGCTGCAGAATATAGTAGATGCCGCACTGGATCCGGTAGGGGGAATCCAGGGCAACGCCTGCCTCACGGGCAATCTCGTCGGCGATCTTAAAGCCGACTCCCTGAATGTCATCAGCCAGCTGATACGGATTGTCCTGCATCACCTGATAGATCCGGGCTCCATAATACTGATAGATCTTCAGCGCCAGCGCCATGGTGATCCCGTATTTCTGAAGGAAGAGCATCGCCCGGCGCATATCCTTCTTTTCGAAGACCTGCTCGGCGATCTCTCTGGCCTTTCTCTCGCTGATCCCCCTGATCTCGGCCAGGCGTTCGGGTTCTTCCTCGATAATGCGGAACGTATCCCCGCGAAATCTGCGGACGATCCTCGCGGCCAGGGCGCTGCCGATTCCTTTGATGGCGCCGGACCCCAGGTATCTCTCCATGGCGGCGGCATCCTCCGGAACCTTCAGTTCATAGGATTCCGCCTTGAACTGCTCCCCGTAGGTGCTGTGCGAGATCCAGGTTCCCTTTACCTCGATCAGTTCTCCTTCACTGATCATGGCAAAGTTTCCGACACAGGTCGTCTCCTCGTTTCCGGAAACAAGGTTCAGGACCGTATATCCGTTTTCCTCGTTCCGAAATATGATATGGTCAACATACCCTTCAATTGTTTCCATTACTGAAATGTCTCCAGATACGCTTTTCTCCTGCCGGCATAGGACACGTCTTCCTTCTGGATGAGACGGTTGTTTCCGGACATCAGTTCCACAAACCGTCCGGTGCCTACTGCCACTGCCGTCATGGGGTCTTCTGCTGTCATTGTATTGATGCCCGTGTGGGCTTCGATCAGTTCCTCAAGCCCTCCGAGAAGCGCTCCGCCTCCCGTCAGGATGATGCCTCTGTCCACCACGTCGGACGCCAGTTCCGGCGGGGTCAGCTCAAGTACGCTGTGCACTGCGTCCACGATCTGTCCTGTCACGTCTTTCAGCGCGTCCTTTGTATCTTCCGATGTCACCCGGATCGTCTTCGGAAGGCCTGTCACCAGATCCCTTCCCTTTACTTCCATCGAGCTGGGCTCAGGCTGGTCAAAGGCTGTCCCGATGGCGATCTTGATCTCTTCTGCCGTCTGCTCCGCGATCATAAGGCCGAACTTCTTCCGGACATATTTAACGATCGCCTCGTCGAAGTCGTTCCCCGCCACCTTGATGGTAGAGCTCACAACGATCCCGTCCAGCGAAAGAACGGCAATTTCGGTGGTTCCTCCGCCGATATCCACGATCATATTCCCGCAGGGTCTGGAAATATCAATCCCGGATCCTATGGCAGCCACGATGGACTGCTCGATCAGATAGACTTCCCTGGCACCTGCCTGATAGGCTGCATCTTCCACAGCCTTTTTTTCCACTTCTGTCACGCTTCCGGGCACGCTGATGCTGACTCTGGGCTTTCTGAAGGACATTTTTCCGACAGCCTTCTGCACAAAATAGCGCAGCATCTGTTCCGTCACGGTATAGTCGGAAACCACGCCCCGGGTGACAGGCCGTACCGCCACAATATTTCCGGTCGTTCGGCCCAGGATCAGACGTGCCTCCTCACCGATCGCCTTGATGCGGTTTGTATCTCTGTCGTAAGCCACGATGGACGGCTCCTTCAGGACCACTCCTTTTCCCCTGACATAGACGAGAATGCTGGATGTACCCAGATCGATTCCGATATCCGATGCAGCCATTCGCTAATTCCTCCTTTATCCAGTCCCGATGAGCAGCCGCTATGCATCTGCTTCCATCAGATATTTCTTCACGTACTGACCGGTATAGGACCGCGGATTCGCGGCCACCTCCTCCGGAGTTCCCATGGCGATCACCGTTCCGCCGCCGTCTCCGCCTTCCGGCCCCATGTCTATGATATAATCCGCAGTCTTGATGACGTCCAGATTGTGTTCGATGACGATGACCGTATTCCCGCCTTCTGCCAGCCGGTGAAGAATCTCGATCAGTTTGTGGACATCCGCAAAATGAAGTCCCGTGGTAGGTTCATCCAGGATATAGATGGTCTTTCCGGTACTTCTTCTGCTCAGTTCCGTCGCCAGCTTGATCCGCTGGGCTTCTCCGCCCGACAGCGTGGTGGAAGGCTGTCCCAGTTTGATATAGGAAAGTCCCACGTCGTTCAGGGTTTCTATTTTCCTGCGGATCGATGGAATATGGTCAAAAAACGGAAGAGCCTCTTCGACGGTCATATCCAGAACATCGAAAATAGACTTTCCTTTGTATTTTACCTCCAGCGTTTCCCTGTTGTACCGTTTTCCGCGGCACACTTCACAGGGTACATATACGTCCGGCAGGAAATTCATCTCGATCTTGATGATTCCGTCGCCGGCGCAGGCTTCACATCTTCCGCCTTTGGTGTTGAAGCTGAATCTGCCCTTCTTATATCCTCTCGCCTTCGCGTCGGCCGTTGCAGCGAACAGATCCCGGATCTGGTCAAACACACCGGTATAGGTGGCCGGGTTGGAGCGGGGCGTCCTTCCGATGGGTGACTGGTCGATATTGATCACCTTGTCCAGCTGCTCATACCCTTCCACTTTCTTGTACTTTCCTGCAATGGTGTGGGCACGGTTCAGTTTTCTGGCAAGATATTTGTACAGTATCTCGTTTACAAGAGAACTTTTTCCCGAACCGGAAACACCCGTCACGCAGGTCATGATGCCCAGCGGGAAAGAGACATCGATCTTTTTCAGGTTGTTCTCCTGCGCGCCTGTCACCTTCAGCCATCCCGAGGGAGACCTTCTGGTCTTCGGCACGGGGATCCTGAGTTTTCTGCTCAGGTAGGCCCCGGTCACGGAGCGTTCGCACTGGGTCAGCTCCTCCGCGGTCCCGATGGCCACCACTTCTCCGCCATGCTCTCCCGCTCCGGGTCCGATATCGATCACACAGTCCGCCGCGCGCATCGTGTCTTCGTCGTGTTCCACCACGATCAGTGTGTTGCCGAGATCGCGCAGCTTCTTTAAAGTGTAAAGCAGCTTGTCATTGTCTCTCTGGTGCAGTCCGATGCTGGGCTCGTCCAGAATATAGGCCACACCGACAAGTCCCGACCCGATCTGGGTCGCAAGGCGGATCCGCTGTGCTTCTCCGCCGGACAGGGTACCCGTGGCTCTGGACAGAGAAAGATATTCAAGTCCCACGTTCACCAGAAAGCCTACCCGGGAACGGATCTCCCGGAGGATCAGTCTTCCGATCTGTTCCTGCATGGCCGTCAGTTTCAAGTCTTCGAGAAACTTCTGCAGTTCCCCGATAGACAGGATCGTCATTTCATAAATATTTTTGTCCGCGACGGTAACAGCCAGCGCGGTCGCTTTCAGCCTCATTCCCTTGCAGGCCTTGCAGGGTGTAATGCGCATGAAAGTTTCGTATTCCTGACGCATCGTTTCGGATGCCGTCTCCCGGTATCTTCTCTGCACGTTCCGGATCAGGCCTTCAAAAGCGACATCGTATACGCCTTCGCCCCTCTGCCCTTTATAGTGCACTTTTACTTCATGGCCGTCGGTCCCGTGGATCAGGATGTCGTGGATCTTCTGCGGATAATCCTGGAAGGGCGTGGAAAGGTCGAAGTGATACTCCTTTGCCAGCGCATTCAGGATCTGTCTGGTAAAGCTGCCCTCATCGGCCGCGCTCTGCCACCCAAGCACCGTAATGGCGCCGTCCAGAATGCTGATGCTTTTATCCGGGATCATCAGATCCTCGTCAAATTCCATCTTATAGCCCAGACCGCTGCACTCCGGGCAGGCTCCGAAGGGGTTGTTGAAAGAAAAGCTGCGCGGTTCGATCTCGTCGATGCTGACCCCGCAGTCCGGACAGGAAAAACTCTGGGAAAAGGACAGACGTTCTCCCTCCCCTGTCTCGACAACTGCCAGCGCTCCCGTCAGATTCAGGACGGTTTCCAGAGAATCCGTAAGACGTTTTTCGATCCCCGGCTTCACGACCAGACGGTCTACAACGATCTCGATGGTGTGCTTGATGTTTTTGTCCAGACGGATCTCCTCCGTCAGTTCATAGGCGCTGCCGTCAATGATGACGCGTACATAGCCGCTGCGCCTTGCGCCGTCAAGCAGCTTCGCATGTTCTCCTTTTCTCCCGCGCACAACAGGTGCCAGCAGCTGGATCCGTGTACGTTCCGGCAGAGCCATTACCTGGTCTACCATCTGGTCCACGGACTGTTTTGAGATCTCGCGGCCGCAGTTCGGACAATGGGGAATCCCGATCCTTGCATAAAGAAGGCGGAAATAATCGTAGATCTCCGTGACCGTTCCCACGGTGGATCTGGGGTTCCTGTTTGTCGATTTCTGGTCAATGGAGATTGCCGGCGGAAGGCCTTCAATGCTCTCCACGTCCGGTTTTTCCATCTGTCCCAGAAACATGCGTGCGTAAGAAGACAGAGACTCCATATACCGCCTCTGTCCTTCCGCGTAGATCGTATCAAATGCAAGGGAAGATTTACCCGATCCGGAAAGCCCGGTCATGACCACGAACTGGTCCCGGGGAATATCCAGGGAAATGTTTTTCAGGTTATTCACCTTCGCGCCCCGGATCCGTATATATCCCTTTTTATCTTTATAATAATCCATTCTCTGTCTGTATCCTTATATCAACCGGGCACCCCGCAGGATACCCGATGCAGATGTCATATTTTTCAGGAAAGCGTATCCAGATGTTTCTTCAGATCCAGCATGCGGTCCCGGAGTTCTGCCGCAGCCTCGAAGTTAAGGTCTGCAGCCGCCGCCTTCATCTGTCTCTGTACCTGCGCGATCAGTTTCTCAAGTTCGGCGCGGTTCATGGACTCCGGATCTTTCTCCAGTTTTCTCTCATCTCTTGCGATCTCTTTCGAGATGCTGATGAGATCCCGCACCGCTTTTCTGATCGTCTGCGGCGTGATCCCGTGTTCTTTGTTGTAGGCCTCCTGGATCTCGCGACGCCGCATGGTCTCGTCTATGGCAGTCCGCATGGAATCCGTCATCATATCAGCATACATGATGACATGTCCTTCCGAGTTTCTGGCGGCACGTCCGATGGTCTGGATCAGCGAGACCGCGGAACGAAGGAATCCTTCCTTATCCGCATCCAGGATCGCGACCAGCGAGATCTCCGGGATATCCAGGCCTTCTCTGAGCAGGTTGATTCCCACCAGTACGTCAAATACGTCCAGACGCATGTCACGGATGATCTCGGTACGCTCCAGCGTATCAATGTCCGAATGAAGATAGCGGACCCTGATCCCCGCTTCCTTCAGGTAATCCGTCAGTTCTTCCGCCATCCTCTTGGTCAGCGTCGTCACCAGGATCTTGTTTCCTTTTTCTGTCTCTTTATGGATCTCGCCGATCAGGTCGTCGATCTGCCCCTCGACAGGTCTTACCTCCACATTCGGGTCCAGCAGGCCTGTCGGACGGATGATCTGCTCCGCCTGCAGCAGCGCGTGATCCGCCTCGTACTCTCCCGGGGTGGCCGAAACGAACAGGACCTGATCCAGCTTGTCCTCAAATTCTTCAAAATTCAGCGGACGGTTGTCCTTTGCGGAAGGAAGACGGAACCCGTAATCCACCAGCGTCTGTTTTCTGGACTGATCCCCATGATACATGGCCCGCACCTGCGGGATCGTCTTGTGAGATTCATCGATGATCAGAAGAAAATCGTCCCCGAAATAGTCCATCAGGGTAAGCGGCGTCGCCCCGGCGGGAAGCCCCGCCAGATGTCTGGAGTAGTTCTCGATTCCCGAACAGAAGCCGGTCTCCCTGAGCATCTCGACATCGTAATTCGTCCGCTCCGCGATCCTCTGCGCCTCCAGAAGCTTGTCCTCGCTCTTGAACCAGGCCACCCGTTCAGCCAGTTCCTCCTCGATATCACCGCACGCCCGAAGGATCTTGTCCATGGGAACCACATAATGAGAAGCCGGGAAGACGGCAACAAACTCCATCTCCCTCCTTCTGGCGCCGGTCAGCGGGTCAAATTCGGAGATCCTGTCGATCTCATCCCCGAAGAATTCTACTCTCCAGGCATACTCATCCGTATTCGCCGGGAAGATCTCCACCACGTCCCCATGTACGCGGAAAGTTCCCCGGTGAAAGTCCATCTCGTTTCTTTCGTACTGTATGTCGGTAAGATCGCGCAGCAGATCGTCCCGGTCGCGCTCCTGGCCCGGCCGGAGATACACCACCAGTTCTTTATAGTCATCCGGGCTGCCGATGCCGTAGATGCAGGATACACTCGAAACGATGACAACGTCCCGCCGTTCTGTCAGCGATGCCGTCGCGGAAAGTCTCAGCTTGTCTATCTCATCATTGATGGCCGAATCCTTCGCGATATAGGTATCCGTGGAAGGCACGTAGGCCTCCGGCTGATAGTAGTCATAGTAGGATACAAAATACTCTACCGCATTGTTTGGAAAAAACTCCTTGAATTCGCCGTACAGCTGAGCAGCCAGTGTCTTGTTGTGCGCCAGGATCAAGGTAGGTTTGTTCAGGGCCTGGATGATGTTGGCCATCGTGAAGGTCTTTCCCGATCCTGTCACGCCCAGAAGCGTCTCACACTGATTCCCTTCCCGGAAGCCCTCCACCAGCTTCCGGATGGCTTCCGGCTGGTCTCCGGTAGGCGCGAATTCAGATACCAGTTCAAAATGATCCATGAAGATCCGTCCTCTTAAAATTCACTCTTCGCTTTTTCCAGCACAGCGATGACTTTATCGCACCATTTATCGAATTCGGGATCCTCCACCCGGCATTCCGGATGGTCCAGAATATAGTTCAGCGCGATCCTGACGCCCTGGTCAAAGCGTACTGTGGTCTTCATATCCGGCACAGCATTTTTCAGCTTGCTGTTGTCAAAAACGACCGATACTGCCTTGTCGCCGATCAGGCTGCCGGTGAAATCGTATCCGTAGGGTTTCCCAGCGGCGGCAAGGAACTCGGAAGATACGTGGTAAGCCTGCAGTTCCACGCCAACGGCATCCGCGATCGTCTGGTAGATCTGGTTCCAGGTCAGCGTTTCGTCGCCGGTGATCTGGAAAGCTTCTCCGATGGCGTGTCTGTTGCCCATCAGCCCAGTGTATCCGATGGCAAAATCCGTGTTGAACGTGAGGGTCCACAGGGATGTACCGTCTCCCTGAATGATCACGGGTCTGCCTTCCATGATTCTTTTTACGACCTGCCAGGAGCCTTTGTTTCCGTGAACGCCCAGCGCGATGCTGCGCTCGTCATAGGTATGGCTCGGACGTACAATGGTCACCGGGAAGCCTTCTTCCCTGTATTTTTTCATCAGGAACTCTTCACAGGCGATCTTGTCCCGGGAATACTGCCAGTGGGGATTCGCCAGAGTCGTCCCTTCGGTAACAATATAGGAGGCCGCAGGTTTATGGTAGGCAGATGCCGAACTTGTAAATATGTACTGCCTGGTCTTTCCCTTGAAAAGCCGGTAATCCCGCTCGACATCCTCAACACGGAATCCGATGAACTCGCAGACCACATCAAAGAACATGTCTTCTGTCTTCTTTAAAACTTCCTCTTCGTTCCGGATATCCGCCTGGATCAGATGAACCTTCTCGGGTACCGCATCCGTTCTGTTTCCCCTGTTCAGGATCCATACGTCCCAGTTCAGTTCCGAGACCAGTCTGCGCACGATCGCCGCACTGATTGTTCCTGTTCCGCCGATAAATAAAGCCTTCATCA
>CACZSG010000214.1 GCA_902783665.1 uncultured Lachnospiraceae bacterium
GAATGAACCCTGAGACTGAAGGCTATTAAAATCATAAAATTTGAGGTTTGGCAGACACATAACAGTATTTGAGCAATACTGTCTGCCCGACAGCCTGAATGTGGTTCATTTTCCCGCTGAAAATTCAAATCTGCCACCGGAAAATGGATCCGGTGGCAGACTGAAAAGTGCAAATTAGATATCTGATCTGCCCTGTCGGCAGGCTGAAAAGTGCAAATTGGATATGTGGTATGTTCCGCTATAAGCAAAGTTCAAAGGAAGCTCATTCTGTGGCAATGCATTCAATCTCTACAAGCCCGCCCAGCGGAAGTCTTGCCACCTGGACACAGGAGCGTGCAGGATAGGATCCCTCAAAGTAGGACTTGTACACTTCGTTTACTTTCGCAAAATCATTCATATCTGCCAGAAAGATGGTGGTCTTGACGATCTTTGAATAATCGCTGCCCGCCTCGGCAAGCACGGCCCCAAGATTCTTCATGGACTGATGCGCCTGTTCCTCAACCGTTTCAGGAAGCTTCCCTTCAGAGGGGATCAGTCCCAGCTGTCCAGAGCAGAAGATGAGTCCGGCTGTCCTGATGCCCTGTACATAGGGGCCGACGGCAGCAGGTGCGTTTGTGGTTGCAATAATGGTCTTTTCCATGGAAATACCTCTTTTCCTGTAACTGAAACAGTGATTTCATGCTGATACAGAGATTCTAGTTTGAGGATGCGGTGTTGTCAACAGATAATCTGCATGAATCTCTTCCGGATCCCTCCATACGATACCGTCCGAAAACGGAAGGATGTTGAAGATAAGCAGGAAAATGCTATAATGATAACAGGCTTCAAAAGAGCAGTATCAGGAGAACAGCTTCATAAATGCAGTTTTGAAGATGCAGCCGAACAGGATCGCCTGTCGGGAACAGATCACGAAGCATCACAGATTGCGGGAAGGAGTTTTTCATGTTTGGCAGAAAGAAGACGACAGTACAGAAATTATCGTACGATCCGCAGCAGAAAACACCGGTCATCCGCTGCAGCATCTGCAACGGGGAACAGGTGGGAGGACTGAAAGATCTGAAAAACGGTAAATTTGAAGAGGTCATGACCATACGCAGCAGTCAGGACCTGGAACTTTTCCGGGAGATGACCGGGAAACAGGATATTCCCAAGGAATATTGAAAAAAGTGATTCGAAAAAAGTGAAAAGTGAATGCTATGGAGGGGAAAATGGACAACTGGAAATTTAAAGATCTGAAATATACACGGCCCGATCTGGAGGCGGAACAGGCCTTTCTTGCAGCCCAGACGGAGAAGGTAAAGAATGCCGGGTCCGCGGACAGGGTCTATGAGATCCTGATAGAGAACGACAGACACGGCAATGAGCTTTATACCACCCAGACACTGGCCTATATCCGCAACACACTGGACACCGTGGATCCGTTCTACGAAGCGGAGATCGAGTTTCTGAACAATGCGGCGCCGCTTCTTGCGCCGTACTCCATCGCCTTTGACGACGCGGTGGCGGCAAGTCCGTTCAGGCCGGAACTGGAGAAGAAACTTGGAAAACAGTACTTTGTCCAGAAGGATCTTCAGAAGAGAAGTTTCTGCGAGAAAAATATCCCGCTGATGCAGCGGGAAGCAGCCCTGACGACGGAGTACCAGAAGATGATGGCGTCCTGCGCCATTGAATTCGACGGGAAGACGCTGAACCTGTACGGGATCCAGAAATATTTCGAGCATGAGGACCGGGAAGTCCGCTGGGCGGCAGTGAAAGCCTATTCGAATTTCTATGCTTCCAACGAGACCCGCCTGGAGGAGATCTGGGACGAGCTGATCACTATCCGCAATGAGATGGGACGCAATCTCGGTTTTGAGAATTTTATCCCTGTGGGATACATGCAGCAGGGCAGAACAGATTATGGGATGGAGGAAGTGGCTTCCTTCCGGGAACAGGTAAGAAAAGAACTGGTCCCCTTATGCGAAAAGCTGTACGAAGCCCAGCGGAAACGTCTTGGGGTGGATGAGCTGATGTTCTGGGATGAAGAAAAAGTATTCCCGGACGGAAACGCCCACCCGGCAGGTGATGACGATTACATGATCGCCCAGGCGAAGAAGATGTATCACGACATCTCGCCGGAAACAGGAGAATTCTTCGACTTCATGGTCGAGCATGACCTGATGGACCTGAAGAACCAGCCGCATAAGGCAGCGACCGGGTACATGACGGATCTTCCTTCCCTGAAAGCGCCCTTTGTCTTCTCCGTATTCAACGGGACCATCGGAGATATGCAGGTGCTGTCCCATGAACTGGGACACGCTTTCGCCGGATATATGGCCATGCGCAGCCAGCCGGTTTCCGCTTATTATTCGGAATCCACGGACATTGCGGAGATCCATTCCATGTCCATGGAACAGTTCGCTTACCCATACGCAGAACTCTTCTTTGGAGAAGAGGCGGATAAATACCGTTTCGCGCACCTGCAGGACGCCGTCACCTTTGTGCCCTTCGGCGTAGCTGTGGATGAATTCCAGCATATCTGCTATGCGCACCCGGAACTGACCCCGAAGGAGAGAACGCTGGAATGGCATAAGCTGGAAGAAAAATACATGCCCTGGCGGAAATATGACAAGGATGACGAATTCTTCGGACGCGGCGGCTACTGGTACCATAAGCTGCATATCTACCTGTATCCGTTCTGCTATATTAATTATACGCTGACTACCATGGGCGCCATGGAATTCAAGAAAAAGAATGCCATGGACCATAAAGCTGCCTGGGAAGATTATCTGAAGCTGTGCCGCTGTGGCGGAAGCCTCAGCTATCTTGAGACGCTGCGCCACGCGAACCTGTCGGTACCGTTTGCCGATGGAGCGGTGGCAGAGGCTATGGAGTACGCAAAGCAGATCCTTCTGGATGAAATCGGGGAGTAGAGAAGGCAGCTCAGATTTCCCGGCAATGATGTGAGAAAAAGGTGGAATCAGAATGAAGCAGAAACCTATTACAATCAGAAGCCTGATACATTTACTCATATCTGTATGTCTGTTTTTCGCCCTGTTTGTGTCAGTTCCTGCTTTTGCCGGGGAAACAGAGACAGTCAGGGTCGGCTACTATGAGAATGAGAACTTTCAGGAAGGAGCACAGGACGGTGCTGTAAAAACGGGTTATGCATATGAATACTACCGGAAGCTGGCGGAATATACCGGCTGGAAGTATGACTATGTTTATGGTTCCTTCGCTGACCTGTACCAGATGCTGCTGGACGGGGAGATCGACCTGCTGGCAGGACTTGCCCTTAAAGAGGACAGAATAGGGCTGATCGGATATCCGGATGAGGCCATGGGCCATGAATCCTACAATCTGGTAAAACATGAGGACGACACGGAGATCAATGCAGACCCGGTAACGCTGGAAGGAAAAAGGATCGGCGTTATGGAAAGCGCTATCGTGGATACGCTTCGTGAGTTTCTGGACTCACACGGCGTGAAGGCGGAGGTCATTACTTTTCCGGATTATGACAGTCTGTTTTCTTCTTTTAATGCCAGAGAGCTGGATGTTTTTGCGGGTGAGGGCGACAGCGGATTCAGCATGGAAAAGACCGTGATCCTCTGCTCATTTGGGGCTTCAGACTATTATCTTGCGGTCAATATCAAAAGACCGGATCTTCTTCACCAGCTGAACACCGCACAGACGCTTCTGACGGTGGAAGAGCCTAACTACCTGAATTCTCTCAGCTCAAGGTATTATTCCGGAAGTCTTGCAAGCCGTGCACATTCCGATGCGGAGATAGAATGGCTTGCGTCTCATAACGAGCTGAGGGTCGGTTACCTGGAGACATACCTGCCGTACAGCGACACAGATGAGAACGGACAGGTAACCGGTATTGTGACGGATGTTACGGAGCAGATGCTGAAAAGGCTGAACATTGACACACTTTCCGTGAGTTATCATGGCTATGAAAATTATGATTCCATGATCGCGGATCTTGTTTCCGGTGTGATTGATACCGGTTTCCCGGTTGGAGGTGGACTGTACTATTCAGAGGAAAGCGGGATCTACCAGACCAATCCCGTCGTATCTGCCGCAACGGAGATCGTATTCCGGGGTGAGTACAAAAAGGAAGATACTTCCCGTTTTGCGGTCAACGAGAACAACCGGATGCAGTACTACTATGTCTGTACTCATTTCCCTGATGCGCAGATTACATTTTATCCATCCGTGAATGACTGTCTCGACGCAGTTGTTTCGGGGAAAGAAGATGCGACTACATTAAACGGGCTCCGGGCCAATGATCTCCTGAAAAACACACGTTACGAAAGCCTTTCTCTTCTGCAGCTGAGCCAGAGTGATGACCGGTGTTATGGCGTGGCAATGGGCAATGAAGGCCTGTTGAAGCTGCTTAACCGGGGAATCAATGTACTTGGTGTCGATTTTGGCCAGAACCAGGCTTACCGCTATGCCGACGGACTGTATTCCTACAGCTTCTTCGACCTGGTAAAGCAGCATCTGGAGATCTTTGTTCTGGGGATTCTGGGGATCACGCGATCCGATCTGACAGAGGAGGAGATGTATGAATTCTGGTATTCCCGTATCGAAGAAGAAGCAGTTGCGTCTGTACAGAAAAGCGTTTCAGAGATGCTGGAGGGAAAACTGTCCGAAAACACGTACCTGTGGAATCATCCGGAGAGAGGCATGATCTATGTCCGCTGCGGCGGAACGGCGAAGGCGCTTGATGAACATAGGCATCATCTGAGCGGGTATCACAGTGACGTGACGGAGATCGTCAGGGCAGAACAGGAAAAACAGAAAGCACTCTCCGATGCGCTGATCGCCGCGGAGCATGCAAACCGGGCCAAGACCGTCTTCCTGAACAATATGTCTCATGATATCCGTACGCCGATGAACGCCATTGTAGGATTCACGGCGCTGGCTGCTTCCCACATGGACCATCCGGAACAGGTGAAGGATTACCTGCAGAAGATCAGCGTATCCAGCCAGCATCTGCTTTCCCTGATCAACGATGTGCTGGATATGAGCCGGATCGAAAGCGGGAAGGTTACGATCGAAGAAAGTGATGTTCATCTGCCGGATGTCATTCATGACCTCAGAACGATCATCCAGGCTAATGTCACGGCAAAACAGCAGGAACTGCTGATCGATACGCAGGATGTAAAGCACGAAGATATCATTACGGATAAGCTCCGCCTGAATCAGGTGCTGCTCAATATCCTCTCCAATGCCATCAAGTTCACTCCTGCCGGAGGCACGATCAGTTTCCGGTTGATCGAGGAGCCGTCGCCCCAGGCGGATACCGCAAACTTTGTATTCAGGATCAAAGATAACGGCATCGGAATGAGCAAAGAATTCCAGAAGATCATCTTCGAAGCCTTCACCAGGGAAAGAACAAGTACGGTGAGCGGTACACAGGGCACCGGACTGGGTATGGCGATCACCAAGAACATTGTGGATATGATGGGCGGAACTATTTTAGTCCAGAGTGAAGAAGGGAAAGGTACGGAGTTTGTTGTGCGGATCCCCTGCAGGATCGGCGAGAGCAAAAACATATCCGAAAAGATTTCGGAGCTTCAGGGACTGCGTGCCCTGGTGGCGGATGATGATATGAATTCCTGTCTCTCTGTCAGTGC
>CACZSG010000215.1 GCA_902783665.1 uncultured Lachnospiraceae bacterium
AGACCGGAAAACAGACCGGAAAAATGAAGGAGAAGCAAGAAAACTGATTATGACAAATAAAGACCTTACGGAAGGAATAGTTTGGAAAAAGCTGCTGATCTTTTTCCTACCGATCGCGGCAGGCACGTGTATTCAGCAGCTGTATAACGCGGTGGACGGCATGATCGTGGGACGTTTTGTCGGAACGGCAGCACTGGCTTCCGTCGGCGGAAGTTCTGCCCAGATCATCAATCTGCTGATCGGTTTTTTTGTCGCGGTCACGGCAGGTGCTGCTGTCGTGATCGCTCAGATCTTTGGCGCCGGCAGAATGGATGATGTCCGCAATGCGACAGGGAACGCAGTGGCCGTGTTCGGGCTTTTCGGCATCATTCTTGCAGTGATCGGCTTTCTGGCATCGCCGGCCATGCTGCATATCCTGCGCACGCCTGAGGAGACTATCCCCGGTGCGGTCCTGTATCTGAGGATCTATTTTACCGGGGTTCCTTTTATCCTGATCCTGAATATGGAGTCCAACATGCTTCGCTCGGTAGGGGATTCTTTCGGGCCTTTCATATTCATGGTCGCCGGATGTGTGGCCAACATCATTCTGGATGTCGTATTTGTCGTCTGCTTTCACTGGGGAATCGCGGGAGTGGCCATTGCTACGGTCATTTCGCAGATCATCAATATGCTCCTTCTTACTTACCGGCTTATTACGACGAAAGAACCTTACCGGATGAACTTCCGCTCTCTACGGCCGAATGGTGTATATCTGAAAAACATGCTCCGGCTGGGCATTCCGTCCGGAATGCAGTCATCCATGTATGCCATCTCCAACATGATCATCCAGATGGGTGTCAATTCACTGGGAACAGTCGTGGTCGCGTCCTGGGCGATGACATCGAAAACGGACGGCATTTTCTGGGCAGTCAGCAATGCGCTCGGAGCCGCCATCACAAGCTTTATCGGGCAGAATCTCGGAGCCGGAAAGAAGGACCGGGTCAGGGAGTGTCTGCGGCAGGGATCGGTGCTGGCCGCCGTGGTCACGCTGTTGCTCAGCGCGCTGATCCTTCTGGCCGGGCGTCCTGTCCTTTCCGTCCTGACCAGTGATCCGACAGTCATTGATACCACCTACCGGATGATGACCTATTTTGTTCCGTTCTATATTGTCTGGAGCGTCATCGAAGTTCTTTCCGCCGTTCTGCGCGGCGCCGGCGATACGCTGCGGCCTTTTATCATTATCAGCCTGGGCATCTGTGTTTTCCGGATCGTCTGGATCCTGACGGTATTCCTTCGTGTTCATACGCTGTTCATGCTGTGCATGAGCTATGGAACATCCTGGATCGTAACAGCGGTCGCGATGGCTGTCTATTTCAAAAAAGGAAAATGGCTGGAGCGAAGCAGAAGAATTCTCGAGAAGTAAAAAAGACTTATGGCAGGCGGCCGGTGAGATCCGGCCGCCGTTCTTTTTTCACTGCCGGATTCCGACAGCATCTTGCCAAAAAGAAGCGCAGGGAATATGATGATAGCATCAGGGTGAAAGGTGCGTGCATCGCAGCCCCTGCACATAAGATGAAAGAAGGAGGCAGAACAGTGAGCGATAAAAGAAAAGATTATATCAGCTGGGACGAGTATTTTATGAGCGTGGCCATCCTTTCGGGGATGCGTTCCAAAGACCCGAATACACAGGTTGGCGCCTGCATTGTAAGCTCTGACAATAAGATCCTTTCCATGGGATATAACGGCCTGCCCATCGGCTGTTCGGATGATGAGTTTCCTTGGGCAAGAGAAGGGGAAGCACTGGAGACAAAATATGTCTACACCGTACACAGCGAGCTGAATGCCATCCTGAATTACCGTGGGGGCTCCCTGGAAGGCGCAAAGCTGTACGTCTCCCTGTTTCCCTGCAATGAATGCGCAAAAGCCATTATTCAGGCCGGCATCAAAACGGTAGTGTACGACGAGGATAAATATGCCCTGACACCGGCGGTCCTGGCCTCAAAGCGGATGATGGACGCCGCGGGCGTCAGATACTACCGGTATCAGAGGACCGGCAGAAAGATTGAAATAGAAGTGTAATCCGGAAACCATCTGCCGCGATCCTCCATCGCGGAGATGTTCAATTGCAAAAACCATCTGCCGCAAAAAACATGGTTAGTCAGTCACTTCATGTTTTTCCAGAATGGCCTGGAGTTCGGGGAAAGCTCCTTTGTAGATGATGCCCAGCAGTTTGTCTGCCCTGCGCAGCGCCAGCAGCATGTCATCATCGGAGATGAGCCCTGCGGCTCTGGCATCTGCCAGTTCATCCAGGTCGACGACCCGTACGGCACCGTTCGGATAGACGATGACATCGACCAGCAGATCGGTGAATACATAGGTATTGGATTCCTGGTCATAGTTGTACTTGATGATATCGCAGTACCAGCTGATCAGTTCATTATTGTGATTGTAAAACTTACTGATTTTAAAACCTCGCTCCAGAAAATAGCAGGAATATCCATGGGCGAGGTTTTTTTTCGGCCTGATCGTGTGCCATCTGGTCACGATCAGTTCCGGATCCATATATAAGATTTCATCTTTGTCCAGCAGAACGCATTCCTGTGGAATCAGACGTTTGCGGTAAAGCTTTACATCCTTCATAGTTTCCCCCCGAACCAGACCGGCTGAAAAAGCGGCGAAGCCGCGCGGTAAACCTGCCGGATCTGTAAAATATTATTATTCAGCATAGCAGAAATCCGTTGAAATGTCCATAAAATCGAAGAGAATGGCAATAAAAAGTGGCTTTTCTTTTCATATGGAATGAAGTATAATCAGGCACGAAGCGGACAGCCCCGGCAACGGGACCGCCATGCCCGAATTGTAATGAAATGGGGAAAATATATGCAGGAACAGTTGACTAAACAGGATGTGGACAAGATCCGCAAAGAAATAGAATACCGGAAGCTGGTCGTGCGCAAGGATGCGATCGAGGCTGTAAAGGAAGCCAGGGCGCAGGGAGACCTCAGTGAGAACTTTGAGTATTACGCGGCCAAAAAAGACAAGAACGCGAATGAGAGCCGGATCCGCTACCTGGAGCGGATGCTCAGAACGGCAAAGGTGATCTCGGATGAATCCAGAGAGGATGAGGTGGGCCTGAACAACACGGTCACCGTTTACTTCGAAGAGGATGACGAGGAAGAGACCTATAAGCTGGTGACGTCTGTCCGGGGAAATTCCATGAAGAATCTGATCAGTATCGAGAGCCCTCTCGGAAAAGCGCTGATGGGGCACAAAGAAGGGGATACCGTTTTTGTGCAGGTTAATCCCCAGTTCGGCTATGAAGTGCAGATCAGAAAAATTGAGAACACAACGGATGACGGAAGCGACAGTATCAGAAAGTATTAACCGGGGAGGAAGAACGGATGAGAAGAACAAAGACATGGGAAACCTATCAGGAAGCACAGCTGCAGGAAGTGGAAAAGATCGCGGCAGGATACCGCGACTTCCTGAACGCCGGAAAGACGGAACGTGAATGCATCAAAGAAACTGTCCGTCTGGCAGAAGCGGCCGGCTACCGGAATATTGAAACGCTGCAGGCGGAAGGAAAGACTGTTTCCGCAGGAGACAAGGTCTATGCGGTGGGCATGAAAAAGACGATCGCCCTGTTCATGATGGGCAGCGAGCCCATGGAAAACGGCATGCGCATCCTGGGCGCCCATATTGATTCGCCCCGCCTGGATGTGAAGCAGAATCCGCTCTATGAAGATACAGGCATTGCCTATCTTGATACCCACTATTACGGCGGCATCAAAAAGTACCAGTGGGTGACCGTTCCGCTGGCGCTTCACGGTGTAGTCGCGGCGAAAGACGGAACTGTAACGGAAATCTGCATCGGCGAGGACGAATCAGATCCGGTGCTGTTCATTTCCGACCTCCTCATCCATCTCTCCGCTGAACAGCTGGAAAAGAAGGCCCGTGTGGTCATTGAGGGTGAAGGCCTGGATGTGGTTGTCGGTTCAAGACCGGCAGAAGGAAAGAAGGATGAGTCCGGGGAAGAAAAGGAAGCGAAGGATGCTGTCAAGAGCGCGGTGTTGAAGCTTCTGAAGGACCGTTACGGGATGGAGGAGGAAGATTTCCTCTCCGCCGAACTGGAAGTTGTTCCCGCGGCAAAAGCCAGAGACTGCGGTCTGGACCGCAGCATGATCATGGCCTACGGACAGGACGACAGAGTCTGTGCCTACACATCACTTCTGGCACAGCTTGAGACAGAGCCGCAGACAGCTACATGCTGCACGCTCCTGGTCGACAAGGAAGAGATCGGCAGTGTCGGCGCTACCGGCATGCAGTCCCGTTTCTTTGAGAACACGGTGGCAGAGCTGATGAATCTGGCAGGGCAGTACAGCGAACTGGCCCTCAGACGCTGCCTGGGAAGAAGCCGCATGCTTTCCTCCGATGTGAGCGCCGGCTATGATCCCATGTTTGCAGCTGCATTTGAAAAGAAAAATGCCGCTTATCTTGGGAAGGGCCTTGTTCTTAACAAATTTACAGGTGCCAGAGGTAAGAGCGGCAGCAACGATGCCAACGCGGAGTACATTGGAAGAATCAGAGGCTGCTTCGATAAACATGATGTTGCTTTCCAGACCGCGGAACTTGGAAAAGTAGATGTTGGCGGCGGTGGAACGATCGCTTATATTTCCGCTCTTTACGGAATGGAAGTGATCGACAGCGGTGTTGCTGTCCTGAACATGCACGCACCGCAGGAAGTGACCAGCAAAGCCGATGTTTACGAAGCTGTGCTGGGGTATAAAGCTTTTTTGAAAGAGGCTTAAAGGAACCGGCTGTCACTTCAGGAATCAGTCAGATGCTTTTAAAGCAGCAGGGAGGTAACAATGCGCGAAAGTAAAAGCAGAAAACTCTTTCAAACCCCGTTTTCTTCTGAGTACTGGAAACTTGCGGCAGGAGAACTGAAATCCGTCAGGATCATCATTCTTGCCGCGCTGCTGACGGCTATGCGGATTGCCATTAAATCACTGACGATCCCCGTCGGCCCGAATCTGAATATTACTTTTGGTTTCATTATCAACGCGGTAGGTTCCATGATCTACGGGCCGGTGGTGGCCATTCTTACATCTGCCATCAGCGATACCCTGGGGGCGGTCCTGTTCCCGCACGGGGCCTACTACTTCCCGTTTATCTTTGAAGAGATAGCCGGAGGCGTGCTTTTTGCGCTGTTTTATTACAGGGCAAAGCTCAGCTCCCTGCGGGTGATTCTCGGAAGGTTCGCGGTTACGGTGATCGTCAATCTGATCATCAGCCCCGTGATCATGTACCGGTATTACCAGGTGATCCTTGGAAAATCCTACGCGATCCTAAGCCTTCCGCGCATCATCAAGAATCTGGCCCTGTTTCCGCTTCAGTGCCTGATCCTCATTCTTCTTCTGAATGCGCTGACGCCGGTCACAAATTCCATGGACCTGACATACACAGGGCAGAAACGTCTGGAGATCACAAAGAAGGACGTAGTTCTGATCGCTGTCATGACAGTGATCTCTGCTGTGGCGATCGCTTTGTACTACTGGTACAAAGGGATCTGAGAAAATAATTAAGAGAAGGTGTTCATTACGAAAAAATTGCTTGCAGGCAGGCTTAATACGGGTGCAGCAGGTCCGAAAGAGGGATATCTGTTTTCCAGAAAAGCATTAAGAGATCTGGTCATACCGCTTATCATTGAACAGACACTCGCTATTACCGTTGGTATGGCAGATTCGCTGATGGTTTCCAGCGCCGGTGAGGCAGCAGTATCAGCGGTCTCACTGGTCGATTCGGTCTTTATCCTGATCATCAATCTGTTCGCGGCCCTGGCCACCGGCGGCGCCGTGATCTGCGGACAGGAGATCGGCAGAAGGCATATGGAAGTTTCAAGCAAAGCGGCTTCACAGCTGGTGCTTTTCACAGGTGTCTTCTCCCTGGTGCTGATGGGACTCACCTATCTGTGCAGGCCCTTTATCCTGAATACGGTGTTCGGCAAGATAGAGCCGGACGTGATGGAAGGATGCCGGATCTATCTGAACATCGTTGCGGCTTCTATCCCCTTTATTGCGCTGTACAATGCGGGAGCAGCCGTCTTCAGGGCGATGGGCAATTCACGGATCTCCATGCTGATGTCTCTGCTGATGAACGCCATCAATCTGTTCGGCAACGCCATTCTGATCTACGGACTGGAAATGGGCGTGGCAGGCGCGGCCATTCCGACGCTCGCTTCCCGCATAGCCGGTGCCGTTGTGATCATCCATCTGCTGTTTAACGAGAAACTTCCGGTCCATCTTTCCAGACCGTTTTCCTTCAGGCCCGATTTCCAGATGCTGCGCAGACTGCTTCGGATCGCCGTGCCGAACGGGATGGAGAACAGCATGTTCCAGCTGGGTAAAATTCTGGTACTGAGCCTGGCAGCCGGGTTCGGAACGGCCTCCATTGCCGCCAACGCGGTCAGCAATACGCTGTCCGTTTTTCAGAACCTGCCGGGACTTGCCATGGGGTTTGCTGTCCTGACGGTGGTTTCCCAGTGTGTGGGAGCGGATGATTTTGATCAGGCCAGATATTATGTGAAGAGGCTGATGATCCTTGTGCACGCCAGCTGTTTCGTGATGAGCATCCTTGTGATCCTGGCGCTTCCGTGGCTGGTGCAGCTGTATCATCTCTCACCTGAAGCGTCCGGTTATGTACAGAAGATCATCACCTATCACGGCATTTGTGTATTCCTGATCTGGCCCATTTCCTTCACGCTGCCGAATGCCCTCAGGGCAGCAGGCGACGTCACCTTCCCCATGGTGATCTCCATTGTATCCATGTGGGTGTTCCGTATCGGCTTCAGCTATATTCTGGGGCTTGGGCTGCATATGGGCATCTTCGGCATCTGGGTTGCCATGACCATCGACTGGCTGTTTCGTGCCATCTGTTTTATGGTCCGGTATCTGGGCGGCAAGTGGACGAAATAGGAACGTAAGGCAGGCCGGCTTTTCCGGTCTGCCATGAATAGCAGAAATTTCAGCCCGGAAATACAAACAACTGGAATATAAACAACAGAAATGCACAGAAATGCATCAACAGAAATTATACAAAAAACCGCTTGACATTTGGAACCGGCAATTATATAATCAAAAAGTCGACCGGCAAGGTCGGTACCATACGGGGTCTTAGCTCAGCTGGGAGAGCATCTGCCTTACAAGCAGAGGGTCACAGGTTCGAGCCCTGTAGGCCCCAGGTAATTAAATATGGCGGAATAGCTCAGCTGGCTAGAGCACACGGTTCATACCCGTGGTGTCGAGAGTTCAAGTCTCCCTTCCGCTACTCCTATAGAGCCCCAGAAAT
>CACZSG010000216.1 GCA_902783665.1 uncultured Lachnospiraceae bacterium
CAACGTCACAGCGACCATGCTGCACAACTTTTTCAGGCAGCCCAGAACACGCATCGTGACCAATCTGCAGTCCATGGCTTTTGCTCTTGGCGAAGGAAAAGGGATTACCCTGGGAAACCTCCGTTTCCTGGCAGAGGAAGAGACAAAGCAGTTTGTTGAGGTCCCTCTGGCGAAACTGAAAAATGCAGGATATGATGAGACCATAGCCTATGACACGGGGGTTATGTCGGAGAAGAAGGAACTGTTCCTGGCGTATGCTGAGACACTGTTCCTGGGGCAGTTTGAAGGATAAGAGGTTTGAAAGATAAGAGCCTTGTTCTGAGGTAATCTGAAGGATGAAAATCCGGTTGTCCTTTTAGAGAAGGATAAAAATCCGATTGTCCTTCTAGAGAGTGAAACGTAAGAAATGAACGGGAGGATGAAATGACAGAAGAATCCTGGGAACGAAAACTGAAGATCCGCACGGACGGCGGAAAGAACCACACGGCCGACGGGGAGAATTATCCCTACGAGCCCACCCCGCACAGCGTCCTTGTCCGCCTTGCCGAAAGCGGCTATCTGTCGGAGAAAAATACGCTGGTGGACTACGGCTGCGGCAAAGGCAGAGTCTCTTTCCTGCTGGCTTCCCTCACCCACTGCCGGGCCATCGGTCTGGACTACAACGAAGATCTGGTCCGGTCAGCCCAGCGCAACCTGGCCTCCAGCCGCATCAAAGGGGTGTCGTTTCTCTGTGAAAAAGCTGAAAACTACGAAGTGGATGACGCGGATTCCTTTTTCTTTTTCAACCCCTTCTCCTCTGCCGTCATGAAGAAGGTGCTGGACCAGATTCTCTGGTCCTGGTATGAAAATCCGCGGAAGATGCAGCTGATGTTCTACTATCCGAAGGACGAGACCGTGGCGCTGCTGATGACCACCGATGAACTGCAGTTCTCGGACGAGATCGACTGCAGCGATTTGTTTGACGGAAATAATAAGAGGGAACGGATACTGATATTTGAACTGTGGGACAGAGGCGAACGTCCCTATTGTCCCACCTGCTGTCACACTTCTGACTCACTTCCGTGTTTTCATATACTCAATATACTCATTTCCCCATACTTCCATCTCGGCGAGCACCTTGTCAAACTTCTGCCCGATCTCACTCAGTTCATATTCTACCTTGGGCGGTATTTCCGAATAGACCTTCCGAACGATCAGGCCATCCTCTTCCAGTGATTTGAGCTGGCGGGACAGGGTGGTATGCGTCATGTCTTCCGGCATTCTTCGCTGAAGTTCATTAAAACGGACAGGTCCGTCCTGAAGCAGATACATGATGTACATGGACCATTTTCCTGTGAGGACTTTCTGAGACGTAACATAGGGGCATTTGCCGAACAGCTGCTTCCTTTCCATCGGATCATCTCTCCATCTTCCGTATTTAAGTATCATTTCTGATACCGGTATCATTAAATATTGTACTTGTGTATTATGTACTGCGCGACTATACTAGCACATGTCGGATGAAAACACAAGCTTGAAGAAAGGAAGACAATCCATGAAAGAAATCTGTGAATACCTCAAAAACTGCGGCACATTCTATCTGGCTACCGTGGAGGGCGACAAGCCTCAGGTGCGTCCTTTTGGCGCAGTCTGCGAATTTGAAGGCAAACTGTATTTCGTTACAAATAACCAGAAAGAAGTTTACAAGCAGATGAAGGTCAATCCCAATGTGGCAATCTGCGGTATGTACAAGGGCAAATGGATCCGTGTCAGCGGCGAGGTTGAAGAGGATACCCGGCGTGAAGCCCGCGTGGCCATGATGGATGCCAACGCCGCTGCTCTGAGTAAAATGTACACGGTAGACGACAACCTGATGACTGTTTTTAAATTTGTCAACGGCACAGGTACTGTGTATTCCTTCACAGAAGCACCGGTAGAGTACTCACTGTAAACAGGCTCCGGTTTTTTCCGGAATCCATTTCGCTATTAATGAAAGGGGTGCGGCGTATGCGTGATAGTAAATCTCAAAATGAAAGGCTTGAATATATTGTAGATGCCTTTAAAGCGGATTCTGTCCGATATAAGGACCTTCAGACTCCCAGGGATACTGCCGGCAGGCGGCGCATTCTGCGCTCTCTGATGAACATCCGCATGCCGGGCAGACTGGACGATTCCGTTCTTACCGTACAGGATGAGTATCTGCAGGAGCGCATCCGGGAAAACGGCATTGTGACCTTGGAAGATATCCCCGTGAAGGAAGGTGTGATCTCTGTCTGGCAGGGGGATCTCACCCGCCTGGCCGTGGACGCCATCGTGAATGCGGCGAATTCACAGATGCTGGGGTGCTTTGTCCCTATGCACACCTGCATCGACAACTGCATTCATACCTTTGCGGGCATACAGCTCCGGGCGGAATGCGACCGCCAGATGAGAGAGCTTCGCGCAAAG
>CACZSG010000217.1 GCA_902783665.1 uncultured Lachnospiraceae bacterium
GAACTGACAGAAAACAGAGAACTAATAGAAAACGGAAAAACCTCGCAGGAACAGCTGACGGTTGACGGGGAATGGCAGACGGAGACTGAAACAGAGCGGGAACTCACGGTGGAGGATTACCTGCTGGACTATGTGCCGGGCATGAAGTGGCGGCAGGTGGAAATTCCGGAATATGAGGAGAACGTGACCGCTCCCGTTTTGCTTTCCGACCAGGTGATCATAGAGAATCGTGATGAGCGTGAAGGCGCACTGCCCTACCCCATGAAAGAGAAAGTAACGCTGGATGAATCAAAGATCCTGCCTGAACTGAAAAAGATCTATCAGCTGAACAAGGATCTGGCAGGCTGGATTACCATCGAGGGCACCGTGATAGACTATCCGGTGGTGCAGACCAGCGACAGTGAATTCTACCTTCATCATGACTTCTACGGCGAAGAAAACCAGAATGGCCAGATCATTCTGGATACAAAGTGCGATCCTTACACACCCAGCTACAATCTGGTCATCAGCGGCCATCACATGCGCAACGGAAGCATGTTCGGATCGCTGCCGCAGTATAAGGACAAAGGCTTCTGGAAGAGTCACATGTTTGTGGAATTCGACACCCTGATGGAGCGCAGGACTTACGTCATCTTTGCTGCCTTCAACTCTGCGGACTATGATGAATATGAAGAAGGATTCCGTTATAACGTGGACATTCAATTCGTCACCGATGCCAAACGCTGGCTGTCCGAGATCCGTGCAAACCAGCTGTACGACACCGGCATTGATGTGGCCTTTGGGGATGAGTTCATCACCCTGACCACCTGCGACCGAAGCAGAAGACAGGACGGTCGTTTTGTGCTGGTCTGCCGCCGGATCAGGGACGGAGAAGTTTTCTGACGCTTCCCGGGCAGTGCTTACTATGGAGACCTTCGTGACGCCTCTTTCATGAAATCGGATGTTACAAGTAGCAAAAGTGGCAAAACTGCCGTTGGGAACTCCGGCGGACGAAGAAACAGAATTGTGTGAGTTTTCAGAAAACTAAAAACGCCGTAAAAATTCCGTAATATTTACATAAAGAATCTGTAAAGTAATTTTTCACAAAATTGGATTTTCGCTTGACAGCCCAGGAACAGAACACGAACAGAATGCCGTCCTCTTTCCACAGATCTACCCACATGAAAAAGGTTGAAAACAGAGTTATTCACAGAGTTATCCACTTTATCCACCGATTTCGGGGATGAAAAAAGAAAATTATCCACAGAACAAAACAAACAGACGTTTTGGGCACAATGTCGATGTGGATAACTTTTGACCAGTTTTAGTGACAAAAGGTGTATTTCACAAAAAGTATAATTGTTTGAATATTTGTGGTCAGATAGGATACAGGGGTTGAATATTACGAAATTATGAAGATGAGTCAGAGGGACGTTCACCGTGACTCATTTCTGCGGGAGCCAGCGAGGCAGAGTGACATTAACCATGACTCATTTCTACGAGCCCAGCGAGGCAGAGTGACATACACCGTGACTCTTTTTGCGAGGCCAGCGAGTCAGAACGACATACACCGTGACTCTTTTTACGAGGCCAGCGAGTCAGAGCAACATTCATCGGGATTCATTCTGATGGCCCGCCAGCAAAAGCAGGACAGCAAAAGCAGACCAGAAAAACAGGCAAGCAAAAAGCAGACTAACCTAAGCAGACCATCTTTGACAGAATGAGTCAGAGTGAGCGCTCCTGCTGACTTGTTGGCCCACAGGAATAAATCAAGGGGAACGTCCCTGCTGACTCACCTGGCCACCCATAGGAATGAGTCGTGGTGAACGTCCTCGGTGACTCCCTGCTGAATCTGTGGCCACCCATAGGAATGAAGTCGTGGTGAATGTCCTTGGTGACTCCCTGCTGAATCTGTGACCACCCACGGGAATGACTCGCGGTGAACGTCCTTGGTGACTCGTTAGCTTAACAGGAATGAGTCAAGGTGAACGTCCCTCTGACTCATCTTGAAACAAAAAAAAACCCCGGCGCCGCCGGGACTTGTTCCGTATAAAAATGGGACAGAGGCGAACGTCCCTCTGTCCCATGAAATCATTTCCAATATCTGATCGCGCGGATCGGTGTGTTGTAATTGTAGGTACTTACCTTCACGCCGCCCTTCGGATAGGGCTGTGAGTTGCTGGCGTGGACGATCTGCTTGTTGCCCATGTAGATGGCTACGTGGCTGGCATAATTGCCGGAGCCGTAGAAGAGCAGATCTCCAGGCTGGATGTTGCTCAGGCTGACTACAGCGCCGCCGTAGGAGGCGTACGAATTCATCTGGTCGTTGGCCACGCGCGGAAGTTTGAAGCCGTACATGGCGAAGATGAGCATGGTAAAACCGGAGCAGTCCGTGCCGGTGGTCAGGCTGTTGCCGCCGTACACGTATTTGTTGCCGACATACTTCAGAGCAGTGTTGACGATCTTTACGCCTGTGGTGTTGCCGCTGACGGAGATATCCACCGTGGCGGTCACCTGGCCTTTGGAATTCAGTGTGTACTGATGGTTTCCGACTGTTACTACGGTATTCTTTGTGAGCTTACCGCTGGTGTCGAAGTAGTATTTGTATTTTCCGATGGTCTGCAGGCCGGTCACTCTGGCACCGTTCTTGCCTACGTAGTAGCTGCTGCCGACCCAGGTGCTGACGGCCATCTTGCGGTTGGATTTAAAGTAGTAATACTTTCCGCCGCGCACCACCCACTTCTTGGCTACCGCGGTTCCATCCTTCTGGAAATAGTAGTAGGAGGAGCCCACCTTCACCATTGTGTTGGTGACTTTTTTCAGGTTGGTCTTGTTGAAGTAGTAGAGCTTACCTTTGATGGCAGCCAGACCTGTCAGAAGTTTTCCTGTCTTCGAAGCGTAATACTTGCTGCCGATCCATGAGTTCTTTACCAGAACCCCGCTCTTGTTGAAATAGTAATACCCCTTTTTGTATTTCAGTATCTTGTTTACCAGTTTCTGTCCGTTGGGAGAGGTGCTGGTGGACGGGACGAAGTAGTAGGTCTTTCCGGAGATAGTGACAACGCCGGTTACCATGGCGCCGTTCTTATCCACATACCGGCTGCCGATCCATTTCTTCGTCTGCAGAATGCCTTTGTCGTTGAAGTAGTAGTACTTGCTGCCGATCTTCAGCCACCCGGTGGCATAACCGGGAGAACCGGACGTGGTGTACATTTTCCCCGAGGAAGTGGTCTTCCACGCTGCACCCGCGCTGGTTGCAAATGCTGCAAGCATCCATAAGAAGAAGACTGATAGAATCAAATATTTTTTCCTTGTTTTCATAATTAGCCCAAGTCCCTTCAAAAAAACGGTTGATCCTACGCTTTCTATTTTATGCCGGATCATACCCCGAATCTTTACAAAATATTTAAATGTTATTTAAAATTCTACACGGCAATTAACAGAATGTCAACATTCTGGCTATAGAATTAATTTTTCTTTCACTATTATAAGAGGTATGATAGATATGTCGTATAACTGCTCCCAGGCCTGTATATACCTTTAACAAGGCAGTGTTCAGGTAATACCGGCAGGGAGAAGAGAGAAACGCCGGACAACTGGTGCGGCAGCGGTTTGGAAAAAGAATAACGGTAAATCCGCGTCAAACCGGGACATTATTCAAGAAAGGTAAACAAACATATTGAGACTCAGAAATATCCCGGGCTCCCGGGAAGAGATCGCTGCCAGCCCCTTCGTTGTACACGAGGACGTGATGAAGGACCAGAAGGGCCGGTGGCATGAGATTTTCGGAAACAGGAACCCACTATATATAGAGGTCGGCATGGGGAAGGGCAGGTTCATTACTCAGATGGCCGGCTTTTTTCCTGAGCGGAATTTTGTGGGTATTGAAAAGTATTCCAGCGTACTGGTACGGGCGCTGGCAAAGCGTGAGGCAAATCCGGACCTGACGAACCTGATGTTCCTTCGCATGGAGGCGGAGGACCTGGCGGAAGTGTTCGGAGAGGGTGAAGTGGCAGGCATCTACCTGAACTTCTCGGACCCGTGGCCGAAGGACAGACATGCGAAGCGCCGTCTACCCAGCCGGGAATTTCTGGCCAGATATCAGCAGATCCTGGCAAAGGGCGGGAAAGTGGAATTCAAGACCGACAACCGGGACCTGTTCGAATTTGCCCTGCAGGAACAGAAAGAAGCAGGCTGGAACCTGGAACTATGTACCTGGGACCTGCATGCCGACGAGGAACTGATGCGTTCCAACGTCATGACGGAATATGAGCAGCGGTTCTCCTCCAAAGGAAACCCGATCTTTAAGATGATCATTGCACCGCCTGAGAACACAGGTGAGTCTGCTGACTGAAATTGCAGGCGTGTGCAGTGACTGAAATGGCATGAATGCCTTTGCCCCTTTTCATGGAGGAGAGGACGTGCTATAATAGATAAGATAAATTCGGGTATTATGCCCTGAAATACGCAGCTGCAGGCAATGATATGCCGTATCTGCTGCGCAGGAAATGTCCAACAGGCATTTCCTTGAATGACATTAACTGGTAGTGAGAAAAAATGGAAACAATCATCGCAAATATGCGCCAGTCTGTCGATGAAGCTGAAATAAGGCGCGCGGCAGACATTCTGAAAAACGGAGGCCTGGTGGCGTTTCCCACGGAAACGGTGTACGGGCTGGGCGGAAACGCACTGGATGCAGGCGCTTCCGCAAAAATCTATGAGGCAAAGGGAAGACCGTCCGATAATCCGCTTATTGTACACATCTGTGACATGCAGGCGCTGGACCCCATCGTGCGGGAGATCCCGGAGGCGGCGCGCCGCCTGGCAGACGCCTTCTGGCCCGGTCCCCTCACCATGATCTTTAAAAAGACAGACCTGGTCCCTTCCGCGACAACCGGCGGTCTTGATACGGTAGCCGTGCGGTTCCCGTCGCACCCCGTGGCGCAGGCCCTTATTAAGGCGGCTGGCGGCTATATCGCGGCGCCAAGCGCCAATACATCCGGAAGGCCAAGCCCCACACGGGCGGAACACGTCATTGAAGACCTGTCCGGAAAAGTGGAGATGATCATTGACGGCGGAGAAGTGGGCATCGGCCTGGAATCCTCCATCATCGATCTGACGGAGGAAACGCCCGTCATCCTCAGGCCCGGTTTTATTAATAAGGAAATGTTTTCCGGTGTTATCGGAGAAGTAAAGACGGATGCAGCTCTGCTTACGAACGATCCTTCCGTACATCCGAAGGCACCGGGCATGAAATACAGACATTACGCGCCGAAAGCGGAGCTTACCGTTGTGGAGGGCCCGCAGGAAGATGTCTGCGCATGTATCTGCCGCATGGCGAAGGAGGCGCAGGAGAAAGGCGAAAAGGTTGGAATTATTGCAGCGGCGGAGACGGCGGCCTTCTACCCGCAGGAGCTGGTTCATGTGATCGGCACCCGGGCCCACGAGGAGACCATCGCCCATAATCTGTACGCCGTACTGCGTGACTTTGATGAATGTGACACAACAAAGATCTTTTCGGAAGCATTTGATACGCCCAGCATGGGAAATGCGATCATGAACCGCCTGATGAAAGCCGCAGGGCAGCGCAGGATCCGCGCGGGAAGGGAGTGAGCCGGATGCATCCGTTTGAACGAATACTGTTTGTCAGTAAGAGCGATACCGCTGCAGGTCCTATGGCAGCGGCGATCCTGCAGAAAAAACTTCTGCTGGACGAATATGTTGTGGAATCCAGAGGGCTTGTGGTCCTGTTTCCCGAGCCGGTCAACGCAAAGGCGGAAGCAGTGCTTGTAAGCCATGGCCTGACAAAAAAAGACCACATGAGCGAACCGCTCACGCTGGACGACCTTGACGAACGGACTCTGGTGTTCGCTTTAAGCGATGTCACCAGACAGAAACTGGAGGAGGAATTCCACGACGGGGAAAGCGATCTTGTCTTTTCTCTGACAGAATATATAGGAGAGAATCAGAAACAGCTGTTCAGTCCCTACGGCGGCTCGCTGGCAGATTATGCCAGATGTTACGACGAGCTGGACGAAATGCTGACGGCAGCCTATCAGAAAATACGTAAGGAGGCAATCAAAAATGATAGCACTGGGTTGTGATCAGGGCGGATATCCCCTGATGAAGGAAGTCATCAAGTATCTGGACGAAAAAGGCATCGAATACAAGAACTGCGGCACCTGGTCGGAGGAACCGGTGGACTATCCGGTCTTCGCGCGTAAAGTAGTCAAGGAGATCCTTTCCGGAAACTGCGACAAGGGAATTCTTATCTGCGGAACAGGTATTGGCATCTCCATCACGGCGAACCGTTACAAAGGCATCCGCGCGGCACTCTGCGGCGACTGCTTCTCGGCGGAAGCAACACGTCTGCACAACGATGCCAACATTCTTGCCATGGGCGCCAGAGTGACAGCTCCCGGCCTTGCACTGAAGATCCTTGATACATTCCTGAACACACCTTTCTCGGGCGCGGAGCGGCACGCAAGAAGAGTGAGACTGATCGACGAGCCGGGCGAAGACGAGTAAAAAACAGCCGGAAAGCCGGGCAAAAGGCAATTGGTACATTACAATTTACAGCAAGTGTGAAAAACAGGCAGCAGGCAAAAAACTTACAGCTGGCTGAAAACCGGATGATACAGGTTTTGAATCAGCCGGGAAACAAAGGGGAAACTGAAAATCCTGATAAATACAGAGTACAGGGAGGAAAACAGACATGTCAAAAGTATATATTATGGAGCATCCGCTCATTAAACACAAAATCGGAATCATCCGCAGAAAAGAGACCGGTTCCAAGGATTTCCGCGCGCTGATCGGTGAGATCGCCATGCTGGAATGCTACGAAGCCACCAGAGACCTTAAACTGACGGATGTAGAGATTGAGACTCCCATCTGCAAGACCACTGTTCAGGAACTTTCCGGAAAGAAGCTGGCTGTTGTGCCCATCCTGCGGGCAGGACTTGGCATGGTGGACGGCATGCTGGCCATGATCCCGGCCGCCAAGGTAGGACATATCGGTCTGTACCGCGACCCGGAGACCCTGAAGCCGGTTGAATATTACTGCAAGCTTCCGGCAGACTGTGAAGAGAGAGACGTGTTCGTGGTAGACCCGATGCTGGCTACCGGCGGATCCTCTGCTACAGCCATTGATATGCTGAAGGCCAGAGGCGTGAAGAACATCCGCTTCATGTGCATCATTGCCGCACCGGAAGGAATCAAATACATGCAGGAACAGCATCCGGATGTAGACCTGTACATCGGGGCTGTGGATGACCACCTGAATGATCATTGTTATATCGTTCCCGGCCTGGGGGATGCCGGAGACCGTATTTTCGGAACAAAATAAGAGAACAACCGGACTGCTCCAGAGGGAACAGTCCTGTTGCGTTTGTTGGAGGGGTTTTTGGTGAAGAAGAAATCTTTGCGAAAGTTTGGTGCGATGCTGCTTGCGGCGGCATTGCTGATACAGCCGATGGCTTCGCCTCGTATGAATGTCAGGGCGGAAGAGACGGCAACGGAGGACCCGGCTGCTGCAGCCGCGGCGGCTGCGGCCGAGGAGGCGGCCCGTCTTGAATCGGAACGTCTGGAATCAGAACGCCTGGAATCCGAGCGTCTTGAGTCAGAGCGTCTTGAATCGGAACGTCAGGAAGCGGCCCGTCTTGAATCGGAGCGTCTTGAATCGGAACGTCTGGAATCAGAACGTCAGGAGGCAGCGCGCCTGGAGTCGGAACGACTTGAATCCGAGCGACTTGAATCGGAACGTCAGGAGGCAGCCCGTCTTGAGTCGGAGAAGCAGGAAGCAGCACGACTTGAATCCGAGCGTCAGGAGGCAGCACGCCTTGAATCGGAACGCCAGGAGGCAGCTCGTCTGGAATCCGAAAAGCAGGAGGCAGCGCGCCTGGAGTCCGAGAAACAGGAAGCGGCTCGCCTGGAGTCTGAGAAGGCAGAATCGGAACGCTTGGAATCGGAGCGCCTGGAATCCGAACGTCTTGAATCGGAACGTCTGGAATCAGAGAAGGCATTGAAAGAAAAAGAGAGCGAATCTGAGAGCGAGACGAAAGAGGCAGAGACAGAACACCCCGAAAACAATGGTCCCAGCATTTCCGTTTCGGATCTGAAGAAAGATATGAAGGATGCCTGGGAGATGGCGGTCATCGCCAAATTCTTTGCCGGCGAAGAACCGCAGGAATCCGAACGGCTTTTCGGACAGAAAGCGGGCAGCCAGCTGGATTCGCTGAAAAAGGAAGCTCTGAAGCTTGCCAATGCCACTTCATCCGGTGATGTTCGTGTTGTGAATGTTTTCGCGGATGAAAAAGGAAACCTGGATCTTTCCGCCGTGAAAGAAGCCTTCGGAAAAGAAGAGCTGGAGGTGGGCGGCGGACTTGCCGTTGTGAACATCGTCGCGGCCAAGGCTGACCAGGACCTGAAGGTTTCCGGTATCCCCGCAAAGGTAAACGGAAATACCGTTTCCTTCGAGGATGGAAAACAGGGCGGCGTGGTGCTTTACAGCTTTTCCGCCTATGTAAAAGGAAAGTATGTGGATTATACCGGCAAGGTGGATGTGAAGGCAGGTTCCGGAACCTTCCTTGCCCCTGCCGGAACACTGGAACTGGATGGAACTCTCCACGGAGCACTGTGGGCTGAATCCGTCACCCTGAAAAAGAACGCACAGCTTGAGAAGACCATACTGCTTCAGGCCCCGGCGGAAGAAGCATCCGAGGCGCAAGCCCCGGAAAGCGCAGAGCCGGATATGGTCGTGCCGGACATGGTGGTTCCGGACGCGGTGCCTGCAGAGGCCGATACTCCCTCCGGAACAGCGGCGGACACAGAGACAGTGCCTTCGGAAACTGCGGCTGAGACAGAAACGGAACTGCCTGCAGAAACTGCAGCGGAGACAGAAACAGAACTGCCTTTGGAAACTGCGGTAGAGACAGAGATTATTACAGAAGCTGAAACAGAATCTGAGGCTGCTACAGAGACAGCGGTTGAAACAGAATCTGAGACTGTCACGGAGACAGCACCTGAATCGGAAACAGAATCCGAGACAATGTCAGAGACAGAATCTGAAGCTGTTACGGAAACAGAAACTTCTACTATTAAAGTAGATACATTGAAACTCCGCGAGACAGTGGAAGGTGCCATTGAGTCCGGAAATGCAGCGGCAGCCATGCTGAAGACCCGCCTGCTCCCGCTGATGGCGGCCGCCTTCGCTAACGGAGAAGAGGGGGAACAGAAGTCCTCCGAATCTGAAGGCACCAAAGAAACGGAGACAGAACCGCCCGTTGTCGTATTCACGGACGATGTCACACTTTCCATGCAGGCTGTCAGAAATGAAACAGTGCTGAAGGCGGTCGGCAACGTGACGGCGTATGTGACGCTGTTCGAGGATGAGGCTCATACCGTGAAGGCGGCAGAACCGTTCATGCTGACACTGGAAGCCGGACAGACCGAGGCCGCTGCGGTTCATCTGCCTGCGCTTGAAGTCGGAAAGACCTATTATCCGGCGGAAACGGATGCGCAGGGCAACTTGCTGAACGCGGATTCACTTCCTTACAAAGCCTCTTTTGTGTGGCGCAAAACCGTGCAGGAGACAGAACAGACAGAATCCGGCGCAACGCCTGAGACAAAAACGGAGGACAAGGCCATCAAAGGCTTCTCCGTGGAAGACGGAGAGGACGTTTCCAGCCTGTTCCTTGTTCGCACCTATGCGGACGCTTACCCGGACGGGGAATACAGCTTCGATGCTGCGCTTACCGTCAACAAGTCTTTCGTGGACCAGAAAGGGAAGGAACATGCGGTAAAGGGCACGTTCTATGTCACCTTCTTCGCGGATGCTGCCCATACTGTAAAACTTGCGGATCCGGTGGCACTGAAGCTTGAAAATGCCGCTGCGGCGACTGCGAATATTCAGGCAGTGCTCACCTCGGAGACCGTATACCTTGCGGAGACGGACGCATCCGGCACGCCCATTGCGGACGGTTTCGCGGATTACTACTTCACCGTCCGCTATGAGGACGGCCAGAAGGCAGATACAAAAGGCGTGTACAGCGTTCCCTGCACAAAGGATGCCGGCACGGCCGCGCATGTGGCAAACGTGATCAATACGCTTGAACCCGCCAGCGTGACCCTTCGGGTGACCGATGAGGGCGGAAACCAGCTGTCCGGCGCCACTTTCGTGATCCGCAATTCAAATAGGGTACCCATTCCCGAGAAAAACCCGAAGAAATATACCTCTGCCACGCAGGCGCTCACTCTGACCGGTGAACTTGCGGACGGTCAGTATTACCTGTCCCAGATCAACGCGCCGGAAGGCTATCTGCCGGCGGTGGATGTTCCGTTCACGGTGGAGACCGGAAAGCGGACCGAAGCTGTTCTGGTGGATAAGAAAGCCACCGGCACCCGCATGGCCAATGTCAGCGTGCAGGTGTATGAGGGCGACCATCTGCTGTACGCCCAGGATACGACCCAGAGAACATATGAAAAACAGGGCGCTTACACCCGACATGTGGCGTTGTTCGCAGACGAGGCCCGCACGCAGAAGGTCAGCAACGTACAGACCCTCACCATCTCCGGTTTTGCCGGAAACAGCGTATTCCGTCATCTTGTGGACGGCACGGTGTACTACGTGGCGGAAACGGACGAGTTCGGAACCGCCCTGCAGAACGGACCGGACTATGAGATCCAGTACACGAACAACGGCATGTTCAAGGCAGGCCGGCAGACCGCGCAGCGCATCATCCGTGAAGTATACGATCACCTGCCGGACGGCTTCCGCTATACGGCAAGACTGACCTTCGAAAAGAGGGTGACTGACCACGACAAGAACCCGAAGGCGGTGACGGAGACCTTCTACGTAGGTGTCTACCGGACCCCGGACTACAGCGATGTGCCGACGATCCTCACGTTCGAGTTGAACAACGCGACATCCGCGGTGGTATCCAGAAGGATCCTGCTTCCGGAGAGCGGAAGTGTCACCTATTACTTCGCGGAAGTGGACAAGAACGGAAAACAGGTGAAGGATTCCGCCGGGTTCAATTACATTCCCACCTTCGAGTATGACAAGATGACCCTTACCAAGAGCTCGGAGATGACCAACCTGTTGACCAACCGCGAGCGGATCAGCAATGTGACCTACTATATTACGAAGCGCGTTTACGAAGGAACCCAGCCGAAGAAAGTGACCGGCACCTTCTACGCGGGACTGTTCAAGGACAAGGACTTTAAGGAAAAGCTGTACGCGAATCCCATC
>CACZSG010000218.1 GCA_902783665.1 uncultured Lachnospiraceae bacterium
AAATCCGCAGGCCATGAAAGCATTCGTCACTATGCAGTTTATACGCGGGACAGATACTCTCCGGTTCTGGTATCGATCTTCAGCACGTCTCCGGTCTCCACGAACAGCGGAACCATAACCTGTGCGCCAGTCTCAACCGTTGCCGGCTTTGTAGCACCTGTAGCCGTATCTCCCTTGAATCCGGGCTCTGTATCCGTTACTTCCAGTTCAACGAACAGAGGCGGTTCTACGGAGAACACATTTCCTTTGTGAGAGCATACTTTAACCATCTCGTTCTCTTTAACGAACTTGAGAGCATCTCCTACAGCTTCGGAATTCAGAGCGATCTGATCATAAGTCTCTGTGTTCATGAAGTAGAACAGATCTCCGTCATTGTAGAGGTACTGCATCTCAACACGGTCGATATGCGCGGTCGGGAATTTCTCGGTAGGACGGAATGTTTTTTCAACAACACCGCCGCTGATGATGTTTTTCAGCTTTGTACGAACGAATGCAGCTCCTTTACCAGGTTTCACATGCTGGAATTCGATGATCTGGTAAATATTGTTATCCATCTCCAGCGTGACGCCATTCCTAAAATCGCCTGCAGAAATCATAAAATATCCTCCTTAAAATAGATACACACAAATATACGTTATTTTAACCCATCACTTCTAATAATTCAAGAACATTTTTCCCAACCGGTTTCCCAATACTGATTCTTCCGGATGCGGGCTGCTTGACATGTTTTTTTCCTTCCAATACAATCAAAGACAGCAGAAACCTTTGATCATGAAGAACAAAAGAAAGCGAGGTACCCTCATGCTTGTCAAAAACGGCAGAGTCCTCTCCCCCCACAGCCGGCTGGACCTTTACGCGGACGTCCGCGTGGAAGGGGACCGGATCCTTGCGGTGGCGCCGGATCTTGAGCCTTTGGAAAATGAAACCGTTCTGGATGCCTCCGGCTGCATTGTCGCGCCGGGCCTGGTCGATACCCATGTTCACTTCAGGGACCCGGGATTTACCTATAAGGAAGACCTGCATACCGGCGCCCTGGCCGCGGCGGCGGGCGGATTCACCACGGTTCTGTGCATGGCGAACACCAAACCTCCCGTGGACTCTCCCGAAGTGCTGCAGGATATCCTGCGCAGGGCCTCCGGCGAACCTGTCCGGATCCGCCAGGCTGCTTCCGCGACGAAAGGCATGCAGGGAAAGGAGCTGACGGATTTCGCAGCGCTCAAGAAAGCCGGTGCAGCGGCATTTACCGATGACGGCATCCCTCTGACGGACGCATCCGTTGTGCTGGAGGCCATGAAGCAGGCTAAGGTGCTGCAGGTTCCGCTCTCATTTCACGAAGAGGATCCCTCCATGATCGTGCAGAGCGGGTCCAACCTGACCGCTCCGAACGTGGCGGAGGATCTTCTGGTGGCCAGGGACTGTATGCTTGCGCTGCATACAGGAGCGACCGTCTGCATCCAGCATATCAGTTCGAAGGCTTCCGTTGCACTGGTCAGAGCGGCGAAGCAGCTGGGCGCGCCGGTCTGGGCGGAAGCGACTCCCCATCATTTTTCCCTGACACAGGAAGCCGTGGCCGAATACGGCACCCTTGCGAAGATGAACCCTCCTCTTCGTACGGAGGAGGACCGGATGGCCGTGATCCACGGCCTTCAGGACGGCACCATCGACATGATCGTCACAGATCACGCGCCCCACAGTGCAGAGGAAAAAGGCCGTCCCTTCCCGTCGGCGCCCAGCGGCATTACGGGGCTTGAGACCTCGCTGGCCCTGGGGATCACCAATCTGGTCAGGCCCGGATATCTGTCCCTCCCCCAGCTGATGGAAAAGATGAGCCTGAATCCCTCAAAGCTTTACGGATTCCCGGCCATGGGCATCTGTGAAGGCGCCCCCGCGGACCTTGTCGTCTTCGACGAGAAGGCGGATTTCTGCAGGACTGCCTGGTATTCCAAGGCTTCCAACACTCCGTTTGCCGGCAGGCATCTCACCGGAGCCGTCCGCTTTACCGTCTGCCGCGGCCGCGTTGTTTACAGTGCTTTCTGATATCGTCCGGCATCCCTGTTTCTCCCGGTCAGGAGGAACAGGGCGATGACCGGCTTTTCAAG
>CACZSG010000219.1 GCA_902783665.1 uncultured Lachnospiraceae bacterium
GCTGAATGAATCGTGATTCGGATATTTCAGGAGAAAATAGTCCGGTTCCTTTGTCTCATCCCACTCACGGAACATGGCGATCTCGTTCCCCATAAAGTTCAGCTTTTTGCCGGGGTGCACGAACATGTACAGGTACAAGGTCCGTGCCTGGGGGAATTTATCCTCGTAATCTCCGAAGATCTTGTCGATGATGGTCTTCTTCCCGTGAACTACCTCGTCATGTGAAAACGGAAGCACGTATTTTTCCCTGTAATAATAATACATGGAGAAGGTCAGCTTTTCCGGTACCCCGGTGCGCTCGAAGGACTGCTTTTTGAAATAGTCCAGAGTATCATTCATCCAGCCCAGATCCCATTTATAGTCGAATCCGAGGCCGCCGGCCCAGACAGGTCTGGTGGTGCCGGGATAGGAAGTAGAATCCTCCGCGATCAGCATCGCTGTCGGATGCAGCCTGTGTAAGCCTTCATTCATGCGCTTCAGGAACTCGATGGAGGTGGGGTTTGTTCCCCTGGCTTCATCCCCCATCCAGTAGATCAGGCGGCTCACGGCATCCATCCTAAGGCCGTCGAAATGATATTCCGCCAGCCAGTAGTTCGCCGCGGACTGCATGAAGCAGCACACCTCCCTGCGGGAGAAGATGAAGTTATAGCTGCCCCACTCGCTGGCGGTCACATCGCTGGAGGGATACTCATACAGCTGCGTTCCGTCATACTCCTTCAGGGCATAGTAATCCTTGGCGAAGTGGGCGGGCACGAAGTCCAGGATGGCTCCGATGCCGGCCTGGTGAAGTCTGTCGACCAGCTCTTTCAGCTGGGAAGCAGTCCCGTACCGGGAGGTGGGGGCAAAAAAGCCCGTGTTCTGGTACCCCCAGCTGCCGTCAAAGGGATGTTCCGTCAGCGGCAGGAATTCCACGTGTGTATAATGGTATTTCTTTACGTAATCGATCAGGTCGTCCGCTATTTCATCGTACCGGTACCACCCGTTGGGATCCTCCTCGTTTCTCTTCCAGGAACCCATATGCAGCTCGTAAATATTCAGCGGCTCTTCATAGCAGACCGTCCGGTTCTGCATCCATTCTTCATCGTGAAAACTGTATTCATGGAGATCCCGGATCACAGAGGCAAATCCGGGCCTCAGCTCCATGCCGAAGCCATAGGGATCGCAGTGTTCGATCCTGCCCAGCCTGGAGTAAATGGCGACCTTATACATCTGTCCCGGTTTCGCGTCCGAAACGAATGCCTCCCAGAATCCGGTCCTCTCGCCCCTGTGCATCTCGATCTCTTTCCATCCGGAAAATTCGCCCAGGACCGTCACACCGTCCGCGGACAGCGCAAAGGTGCGGAACATCACACCGCCGTCCTGCAGATGGGCGCCAAAATACTGGTAGGCGTCAAATACTTCACCTTCATAAAATTTCTGAATATCCATCCCTGTTCTCCCGGTCTGAACTGTTTCAGTCACATTCGCATTTCTTCATATGGTGCCAGATCGGCTGATAGTCACCCATCGGCGCGACAAGCGGGATTCCTGCATGCATCAGAGCAGCGCCCGTGTAGACCGCTCCTGTCCCTTCATCCTGATACTTCGCCTCTTCGTCCAGTCCTTTCGGGAAGATCAGATGTACTCTCGGATTCGAAATATTTTCAAGCAGAACACCGGCGATCAGTGTCTCGGAGCGGTCTTTGGACACAAACTGCCATACCACGTGTCTGCTGCCCTCCGCTGCCGGAGAGAGCCTGTAATAGTCCCCTTTCTGGACCAGCGGTTCGATCTTGCGGTAGGTACGGATCCAGGCGGAAGCCTGTTTTTTCTCCTCTTCCGAGAGTTTCTGCAGATCCAGTTCGAAGCCGAAGGTTCCGGCGCTGGCGACCACCGCCCTGGTATCAAAGGGAACGGTGCGTCCCGTCTGGTGGTTCGGGCAGACGCTGACGTGCGCGCCCATGGTGCTGATGGGATAGCCGAAGGAGGTTCCGTACTGGATCTTCAGGCGGTCAATGGCGTCCGTATTGTCACTGCACCAGATCTGGGGTGAATAATACAGCATGCCTGCGTCGAATCTTCCGCCTCCTCCGGAGCAGTTCTCAAAGAGAAGGTTCGGATATCTGGAGACCAGCTGCTCCATCATGTCGTAGACACCCAGCATGTAACGATGGTAGATCTCTCCCTGCCTCTCCGGAGGAAGCTCTGCCGAATACACATTGCCCACGCTGCGGTTGCAGTCCCATTTAATGTATTCTACGCCGCAGGCATCGATCACCTGGAAGATCTGTCCCATGACATGGTCCCGCACTTCCTTGCGGGAGACATCCAGATTCAGCTGGAAACGTCCACGGTTCATCGGACGTCCCGGGATGCGAAGGCACCAGTCCGGATGAGTCCGGTAAAGGTCGCTGTCCTCGGAGACCATCTCGGGTTCCACCCAAAGCCCGAACTTCATGCCGAGACCGCGGATCCGCTCCGCAAGCGCCGGCAGGCCGCCCTGGATCTTGTCTTCGTTCACGACCCAGTCGCCCAAGCCCGTGGTGTCGGAATCTCTCTTTCCGAACCAGCCGTCGTCCAGTACAAAGAGATCCAGACCGATCTCCCTGGCCGTTTTTGCGATGCCGTACAGTTTTTCTTCGTCAAAGCCGAAATAGGTGGCCTCCCAGTTATTGACAAGGACAGGTCTGGGACTATCCACATACCGGCTCCGGATCAGGTTGCTCCGGATGGCGTCATGCAGCCTGCGGGAGAGACCGCCCAGCCCTTCTTCTGAAAAGCTGAGGATCACTTCCGGTGTCTCGAACACCTTGCCCGGTTCCAGTCTCCAGGAAAAATGATACGGATGGATACCGATAGCCATGCGGGGCTGTCCTACCTGGTCCACCTCTGTCTCACACTTGAAATTGCCGCTGTACACAAAGCTGACGCCGTAGCAGTCTCCGTGCGTCTCATCCGCCGCATGGTCGCAGAGAATGACAAAGGGGTTGTGCTGATGGCTGGAGGCGCCGCGTTTGCTCTCCACGCTGTGAATGGCGTGGGGCAGCGGAATCCGTTCCGTCAGGCGCTCCTGCGCATGTCTTCCGTAAAAATGAATGATGTCCAGCGGTCTGTGCGGAAAATCCAGCTGCGCTGACATGGCTTTCTTCAGTTTTATGGGCGTCTCACCATTGTTTTCCACACGCACGGCTCTTGTTATAACGTCAAGTTTCGGGAAGACACCGTACAGCAGATGCGCACGCAGGCCGCTCACATGGTCCCGCAGCGTGATCTCAAGCGTCTGGGCTTCTTCGTCCGTCCCGTACATGGCGGGAAGTCCTTCCAGCTTATATTTCCCCGGAAGGATCCTGTGGCTCTCATATTTCAGGTAAAGCGCGTCACTGCCGTCCGCATGCACGGCCTCAAGACCGTTCACACGGTAGTCGGCGTTCCCGTATCCGGTATACTCCTGGGGAAGCACATCAAGAGAAAAGGTGCGGTCATCCCCCGCGTCATAGGGGTTCGCGGCAAACCCGCGGTCAAACGTGACGATCCGCCAGGTCACCTCGCTGTCTCCTACGGCAGCACCGTAATACAGATGCAGGAGCACATCGTGTTTTCCGATCATCATCTGGTAGGAAGTATGTTCAGTCCGGATATGGAATACTTTTGTGTCTTCGTTAAATATAATAGCATTCATATACTGCAATTCCTCTCTATACAGTTATCTCTGAAATAATACCGGTCCTGCATCTTTCCCGACAGAATAATTCTCCGGACGTCTGCAGGTCCCCGAGACAGAAAATTTCTTCGGTCCTCCGCAGTTCTTTATGGGTTCCCGAACAGTCCACAGTTTTAAAACATAGAAAATAAAAATCCGCCATACTGCGAACGTCAACAGTATAGCGGATTTCTCTTCAAAAAACAATATTCTTTAATGCCTGTTTCAGGCCGCGGGATCCTTGTAAAGTCCCGGCAGGATCTGCTTACAGATCAGCCCTTAACTGCACCGGAAGTAACACCTTCCACAATGTAGCGCTGCATGAATACGTACAGGATCAGGATCGGCAGCATAGCCAGGATCAGGGCAGCCATGATCAGACCAAGGTCTGAAGAATAGGTTCCGTAGAAAGCCTGGGTTGCGATCGGGATGGTGTACAGATTCTTCTCACGAAGCACAAGGCTGGGCAGAAGGTAATCGTTCCAGAACGCCATCGCGTCGATGATGGCCACGGTAGCCGTGGTCGGTTTCAGAAGTGGGAATACCACTTTCCAGAAGGTCTGCCATCTGGTGCAGCCGTCGATGAGGGCTGCTTCTTCAAGCTCCAGCGGAATGTTGGTATGGATCGCGCCGTGATACATGAAGGTCGCCATGGAAAGGGAGAAGCCGACATGCATCAGGATCAGGGTCAGTCTGTGGTTCATGACATTCAGGATGCCGCCGTACAGAGACACGATGGGAACCATCAGAACCTGGAACGGGATGACCATGGAAGCGATCATGCCGGAGAACAGGAGCGCGCAGGCTTTCCATTTGTTTCTGACAACCACAAATGCTGTCATGGACGAGAACAGAAGGGTAAGAATCGTAGATGTCACCGTGATGATCAGGGAGTTGCAGAATACCATCCAGAAGTTCATCTTATTCATGGCTTCCGGGAAGTTCTTCAGGGTGAATCCCTTCTTCGCGCCGACCAGTGAAAGCGGCTCACGGATGATATCGGATTTTTCCTTGAAAACGTTGATCAATACAAGGATAAACGGGAAAACAAAGGCAAAGAACACCACGATCAGGATAACAAACAGGATCGCGTTGATGATTCTTTTTCTGCGTAAAGCTTTTTCGCTGTCCTGGATCATGCTGCCACCTCTCCTTTCTTACCGATATAAACCTGCGTAACACCAACGATTGCGCAGACAACGAACAGGATCAGGGCTTCGGCCTGGCCGGTGCCGTAATTTCTGTAAGTAAATGCCTGGTTGTACACGTGCATGGCTGCCATGATGGACTTACCTGCCGGTTCACCGTTTGTCAAGGACAGGTTTACATCGTAAACCATGAAGCAGCGGGTGATGGACAGGAACAGGCACTGTACGAAGGAAGAACGCATCAGCGGAACTGTCACATACCAGGTGGACTGGGTAGGAGTACATCCGTCGATCTGAGCTGCCTCCACAAGGCTCTTGGAGACACTCATGAAACCAGCTACATAGATCAGCATCATGTAACCGGCATACTGCCATACAGAAACGATGATCAATGCGATCATGGCGTTCGGGCCGGTGGTTCCCAGAAGAGAAACGCCGAACAGCGCCGCAAAGGCACGCTTAAATACGAACTGCCATACATAACCGAGAACGATACCGCCGATCAGGTTCGGTACGAAGAAGCCTGCGCGGAAGAAGTTCTGGCCTTTTACGCCGCTGGTTACCATATAGGCCAGCAGGAATGCAACAATATTGACAAGGATTACCGCGATCGCGGAATAGATGAGCGTACGGCCCATTGCTGACCAGAAATCCGCGTCAGCGAACGCAGCAGCATAGTTTGCAAGTCCTACAAACGGTTTGCTTCTGGAAACACCGTCCCAGCTGGTGAAGGTGAGGTACAGACCATAGATGAACGGAATGATCACGACACCGCAGAACAGAACCGTTGAAACACCTGCGAACATGAGATACTGCGCCATCTTGTAAGACAAGGTATTCTTTTTCATATTCGTCACCTGTTCATAAAAGGAAGTACCGGCCGCAGCCGGTACTTCCGGACATTTACAGTTTCAATAAGTCCGGATCACGTGCTGTCCCCGTGCCTGGCACCGGCGCACGCACGGACTTATCATGTCATACTCTTTTCGGGATCAGTTATCTTTCAACCGGAGTGGTGTTCTTCCAGTACTCAACGATATCAGCTGCAAGACCTGCACGGTCGAGATCGTTGGTCAGGTACGCCTGCATGCTCTGGCCAAGTTTTGCATAGTGGTCATCCGGCAAGTAGTTGTAGGACGGGGTCAGCATATCAGCATCTGCGAAAGCTTTTACAGACTGTCCAAGCGGATCAGCAACTTCCAGCTCGATGTTGGAGAATGCAGGAACAAGTGCGCAGGTATTTACCAGGAAATCCTGACCTTCCGGATCATTTGCGAACCAGTTCAGAAGAGCCTTGCCGGCTTCTCTCTGCTCGTCGGTGGTGTACTCGGTGTTGTCAACGAAGAGGTATTTGGAACCGCCGCCAACCAGTGTGTAGTACTCTTCAGCATCGTTCTGCGGAACCGGCATGATTCCGTATTCGCCTTCCGGATCGAACTCAGCCATAACGGCCCAGTCCCAGTTTCCTCCGAACATGAAAGCTACGTCGCCGTCTGCCAGATACATCTCAGAGTCTTCACGAACTGCTGCTCCTGCTGCATCCTTCGCATAGTTGTTCTCTTTCAGAACATCGAAGGTATCCATCAGGGAGTTGAATCTTGCGTCGCCTTCAACATCGGCTTCGCCGGCGTACAGAGCGTCGATGTAAGCATTTACATCTTCTCTCTCTTCATAGAACATTGCAAGATAGTGAGCTGCCAGAGACCAGTCCTCTTTCATGATGGCTACCGGGCTCTCCATGCCGCCCTCTTTCAGGGTGTCAAGAAGTTCCTTGAATGCGTCAAGAGTCTTGTAGTTTTCCGGAACGAACTCTTCACCGGTGATCTCTTCAATGGCTGTCTTGTTGTAGATAAGGCCGCGGGCTTCAACGCATACCGGGAAGCCGAGCACCTTGCCGTCGATCTCGATGGCCTGTGTGGTATTTGCAACCCAGTCCTGATCTGACAGGTCTACGCCATACTCAACACCCAGGGAGTAGATGTCTTTTGCGTCAACCATTGCTACTGTGTAGGGAGTCTTAGCGGAATAAACCTTTGCCATCTCGGCTGCTACTGTGTCGGATGAATAGTAAACCGTAACATCATCTGCTGCGTAGTCGTCCTGAAGTTTTTCTTCGAGCTGAGTCTGGATCTCCATCTTTGAGTTGAAGAAAGTGATGGGTGTGCCTTCTGCCGCTGCCGGAACTGCCATTCCCAGTGCCATAGCTGCTGCCATTGCCAGTGAAATCTGTTTTCTCATATTCGTTTTCCTCCTTGTGGTTTGAATATGGTGTTGGGTGATTTGTTGCATTGACCGATTAAGTAACCGGTTATTCATGAAAACATACTACATCCTGATGTTGTTTTTGTCAATCATGATTTTTGCGTATTGATATTCTGCACAAAAACGCCCCTTTGTTTTGGTTGTTTTCCCAAATTTTACCTGTTTTGTCATAAATCAATGCCTCTGCTTATTGAATTTCCTGCACTTTTCATTTAAGATAGAGATAAATAACCGGTTACCCGGTCGTTGGGGTGGACAAGGACATGAGCAGGAAGAATGTTACCTTTGGTGATATTGCTAAATACACCGGATTTTCAAAGACAACCGTATCCCGGTATTTTAACAGGCCGGACAGCCTGACACCGGAAAACCGCGAAAAGATCCGCCTCGCACTCGACAAACTTGGCTACCAGGAGAATAAGGTGGCGCGTTTTCTGGCCAGCGGGCGGACGGAATTCATCGGCGTGATCATTCCGAATATCTATCTGCGCTACTACGGGGAAGTTCTTACCCGCATTCTTGACACCTACCGGATCTGCGGCTACAAATTCCTGGTCTATATCGGGTCGGACGAGGCTGAGGTAGAACGGCGCTACATCCAGGAACTGCTCTCCTACCAGGTGGAAGGGCTCATTGTCCTCAGTTATACCATTCCGTCAGAGGAACTTGCCCGGCTGCCTATACCTGTCGTTTCCATAGAACGCGAAGACCGCTGCCTGGACAGTGTGAATACCGATAATTATATGGGTGCCATCCAGGCGACCAGCCTGCTGGCGAAACATAACTGTGATATTTTCATTCACATCAACGCCCCGGTTTCAGAGGAAATTCCGGCCCACGACCGGATCCGCGGTTTTCAGGACTTCTGCACGGAGCACTCTCTGGTCCACAGGATCTGTCTCCGTGAGATGGGCGCCAGCCATGCGTCCGTATCCGCTGTCATGAAACAGCTTTTTGAAGAGATCGAAGCGTCCTATCCCGGGCTGAGAAAGGGTGTCTTTCTTTCCAGCGACACACACGCCAACGAATTTCTGAATCTGGTCATACGGAAATACAAAAAATTCCCGGATACCTACAGGATCGTCGGCTTTGACGATTCTCCGAGTGCCCAGGAGGCCATCTACTCCATCAGCACGGTCGGCCAGCAGATCGAC
>CACZSG010000220.1 GCA_902783665.1 uncultured Lachnospiraceae bacterium
CAGGTCTTCCTGATCCCGAAGATCAGCCTTTTCCTGGAAGGGATCCCCGTACTGCGGCTCGGACTTCTTCTGGGTGAACTGAAAAAGGGACGGTTCGAACCGTCCCAGTGTCTCGCAATGCATCTGAAAATGGCGCAGGCGCCGTCCGTCCTCGATCTGGCCTGGGACGACGAGCGTGTATCCCGGTATCTGAGAGGCGAGACCATTCTGACCACGGAGGGCGAGACTGCCGAAGAAAAAGGATGGCAGCTGGTCTGCGTGGATGGGTACCCGCTGGGATGGGGACGCCTGACCGGGGGTGTACTGAAAAACAAGTATCTTGCAGGGTGGAGACTGCAGTGAACTTTTATCATGCAGGCTGAAGACTGCATGTAATCTCACAGGGCTTTGGATTCGTATCGATGAAGAAGCCCGGAAATCTCCTCATTGATCCGCTCCGTCTGCAGATGGAATTTCTTTTCCGTGTGGGAAAGCTGCAGGTCCAGGGCGAGCATTGCTTTTCCCGCTGAAAGCTGGCTCATGGCCAGCTTTTTTTTCACGGTGATCTTTACTCTGGCAGCTTCCTGCAGAAGCAGCGGAATGACAATATAGTACCAGTAGTCCTCATCGAAAAAGACGTGGCCGAAACGGTATCCTGTTTCGTTCCATACCAGCAGCCGCATGTCCGAAAGCTGAGGCAGCAGGACTGCCCCTTCCGGGATATCCCGCCAGATACGCATTTCCTCGGCAGAGGGCGTCCGGTTTGCGGAAGAAAAAGCCACCGTTCCCTCCACATGAAAGGGAGGTCCGGCCTGTTTTTCCCGGCACAGCTGCACCAGGGCAGCAGGCGGATCGATCCATTCCTGCGCCAGAAGATGAAGCAGCTTCTGTATGCAGCGGTCGTGCAGGGCAGGGCGAGGAAGCTCACTGCGGCTGTAATATCCGTGTTTCCGCTCCAGTTCCTCCAGTAGATCATTGCATTCCCGGTACACGCTTCTTAAGAACAGACGGAAATCCTCCACGTCCGGGTCCCAGTAAAACCGGCCTCTCGCGACCCGCATGGGCGGCAGATCTTCGTGAAGCGGACTGGCTACGTACAGATCCCTGCTGCAGTAGGCTTTCCGGTTCTGGCGGAGAATGGTCGTCCGGGTCTTTGAACGCTTTTCGGCGCCGGTCTTTCTTCCTTTTCTTTCGCCGGGTTCCGGAGAGGTCAGTGCCGCCAGCTTCAGCAGGCGGTAGGCTTCGTTCAGCCGCTTGGCCATTTCCAGTGCCGCTTCGTTCTCCGCGCCGGCAGCGTCCGGGTGGTATTGCATCATCAGTCTGCGGTACTGCTGCCTGACAGCGGCAAAGTCCGCCTGTTCGTCCAGCTGCAGCAGCCGGCGTGCTTCCTGTTCGTTCATGTTTCAGCTCCATAGTTCCAATGAGGTGGTCAGATTCCGCGGTCTGCGGCCGGAGGAGGCGGACTGTATGCAGAGATCTGAGGGTAAGGTTCACAGTCATACTATAGCAAGAAAAATATTTTTTCAACTTTTCCGGGGAAGCATGCTTCCGGTCCCGCCAAATGCCGCCAGGATGACTGGATTCACTTTGCAAATGACAACGGCATGCTCTTGCGATATAATGGTGCGGATAGTATTTGATCGGAGGTGCAGCATGCAGAAGATCGATCACCCTATCCCGCCGGTGTATGACAGGAATTCCAGGATCCTGATCCTGGGGTCTTTTCCTTCAGTGAAATCCAGGGAGCAGGGATTCTTCTACGGACATAAACAGAACCGCTTCTGGAAGGTGACGGCGGGTGTATTCGGGCAGCCGGTGCCGGAAACAATCGAAGAGAAGCGAAAGTTTCTTCTGGAACAGCACATTGCGGTGTGGGATGTCATTGCGTCCTGCGAGATCGAGGGCTCCTCGGATGCTTCCATACGCAGCGTGGTCCCGAACGATCTGTCCGGCATTCTGAAGACGGCGGACATCCGGCAGATCTTCTGCAACGGCGGCAAATCCTTCGAACTTTATGGAAAATATCTTCTTCCGGTTACCGGACGGGAAGCGGTGAAGCTGCCGTCCACCAGCCCGGCGAACGCGGCAGCGTCCCTGGAGGTACTGCTGCAGAAGTGGAAGATCATAAAGGAATCTGAGGCATAGGGAAATCCGGAAATGAAAGAATTCCAGGGATCAGGAATCCCGGACCAGAGAGATTTCCGATGCCAAAAAGTAAAATTCAATAATCAGAAAGGGAAAAAAATGAGTATCTCAAAAGAATTACTGCAGAAATACGCGGAGCTGATCGTACGCACGGGAGCCAATGTGCAGAAGGACCAGGTGGTGCAGCTGACGGTATCCGTGGAACAGCACGCCTTTGCCGCCATGGTGATGGAGGAGTGCTATAAAGTCGGCGCGCGGAAGGTGAATGTGGACTGGGACTGCGACGACCAGCGCCGCCTGAATTTCCGTTACGCGGATAAGGACGTTCTGGGGAAGGTGCTTCCCTGGGAAGAAGAGAAGGTAAAACAGATGGTGGAGGACCTGCCGTGCCGGATCTTTATTGAATCGGAGGACCCGGACGCACTTGCAGGAATTGATCCGGAAAAGATCTCGGCTGTCGCGCAGAGCCGGTCAACCGTGTTCAAACCCTACCGGAATGCCATCGAAGGAAAGCATCAGTGGGTCATTGCGGCATATCCGTCTGTCAAATGGGCAAAAAAGTGTTTCCCGGAATTTGGCGAGGAGGAAGCTGTGGACAGACTCTGGGAGGCTGTCTTAAAGACCGTTCGCGTAAATGAAAACAACGATCCGGTGGCAGAGTGGAAAGCACATACGGATTTCATAGAGAAAAAGGCAGCCTGGCTGAATGCGCAGGGATTTTCTTCCCTTAGCTATCACAGCGAAAACGGTACCGATTTTACGGTAGATCTGATCCCGGAGGCAAAGTGGGAAGGGGCCGGCGCCACAAATGCAGTGAACGGCGCATTCTACATTCCTAACATGCCGACGGAGGAGATCTTCACATCCCCCATTGCGGGCAGATGTGAAGGAACACTGGTCGCCGTAAAACCGCTGTCCTGGAACAGCCAGCTGATCGAGGACTTTGCCATCACCTTTAAGAACGGACGTGCCGTTTCCTGCCGTGCCGCAAAGGGACAGGATCTGCTGGAGCGCATGCTGAAAATGGATGAAGGCGCTGCCATGCTCGGAGAGGTCGCCCTGGTGCCGAAGGAGAGCCAGGTGAACCAGTGCGGGTTCCTGTTCTACGAGACCCTGTTTGATGAGAATGCCTGCTGCCACTGTGCCGTCGGCATGGGCTTCAAGGAGGTGCTCCCGGATGGAGATGACATGAGCATGGAAGAAGCGAAGAAATACGGTATCAATGATTCCATTATTCATGTGGACTTCATGGTCGGCGCTGACGATCTTTCCATCGACGGCATCCGTCCGGACGGAAGCAGAGAGCCGATATTCAGGAACGGAACCTGGGCCTGACCCGGTCTGACGGGAGAAAACGATGGAACTGTCCGGAGGAATGACTCTGCTGCTTGCCATCCTTAGCAGCGCATCCATGGCTGTCGTTCTGAAACTCTTTCAGAAAGACAGCGGCAACCGTTTTGCCATCATCATCGGAAATTACGTTACCTGCGTGGTCCTTGCTTTTCTGCTTCTGCCTTCTAAAGACGTGATCCTGCATCCGGATCCGGTTACGGTCGTGCTGGGGCTCGCAGGGGGCATTCTGTTTGTCGCCGGTCTGGTCAGCATGCAGAGCAGCATCGCGGCAAACGGAGCCATTCTGACATCCGCCTTTTCCAGGCTTGGACTGCTGGTCCCGCTGCTTCTGAGTATCCTTATCTATTCGGAACGGCCAGGTGGCTTTCAGCTGGCAGGTCTGGCACTGGTCTTTGCGGCGATCTGGCTGGTCAGCGGGGAAAGAAAGACGCAGTCCGAAAACAGCCCAATGCTTCTGCTGGTGGTCCTTCTCAGCTGCGGAGGCGCAGATGCCATGGCGAAGATCTTCGAACACGCCGGCCGGCGGGAGCAGGATAACCTGTATTTTCTGTATGTATTTGCCATGGCAGCACTGCTCACGCTGTTCCTTCTGATCCGGGAGTACCGGCTCACCGGAAAGCGGGTACTGCCAGGGGACCTTCTGGCAGGAATCGCCGTTGGGATCCCGAACTATTTTTCTTCCATGCTGCTGTTGAAAGCCCTGGTCCATCTGCCGGCATTTATTGTGTACCCCTGTTTTTCCACGGGCGCCATTCTTATGGTGACACTGGCAGGAATTCTCCTGTTTGGTGAGCATCTGGCTAAAAGACAGTGGGCTGGCCTGGGGATGATCGCTGCGGCGCTGGTGCTGCTGAATCTTTGAAAGTCCGGTGCCGGGAATTCGGGATGCAGAATACCAGGATATACGATGACAGATGATCAAAGACACAAAGTTGAAAAACCAGAACAGCGGAATGAAATCAGAAAACCCGGAAAACATGAGAACCTGACAGAAGACCAGATTGAAAGAATCGCGTTTCTTGTGGGACATCATCACACACTTACCGGGATCGATGGATTGGACTACCAGATCCTGATCGAGGCGGATTATATCGTAAATGCCGCAGAGAACGGGTATTCAAAGGAGAATGTCTCAAATTTCATAGAGAAGGTGATGAAGACGGAGGCCGGAACGCGCATCACGGCAGAGGTGTTTGGAATCTGACAGGATAAAGCACATGAAATATCCGGACAATAACAGGCAGTCAAATCTGGGATTATTCCCCTTTTTGACTGCCTTTGTTATAGACGGGAAAAATGGAATGCCGATTTTACGGACAGATCTCCGTGATCTTCCTGAAGATGAGTTCTGCCATCTTCGCATGTCCTTCCTCGTTCATATGAATGCCATCCGAGTCATCCGCGCTGATGACAGCGCCTGCATCAAGAAACTCGACTCCGTTTTCAGCTGCTGCACGGCCGTATGCTTCGCCAAGCTCGGCGCATCGTCTGACGGAATCTTCATCAAATTCCCCGCAAAGCCAGCTGGAAAGGACACCGTCCGTCATACGGGCCGGAGAGACGACAAGGATCTTCGGGTCATTTCCATCCGGTCCATAGCCATACAGGCCGCCTTTTATCTTGCCGATCAGGCGCTGTATTCCGTGTGCGATCAGAAACGGCGTTTTTCCGAAAGCCTGCTTGCAGTCATTCGTTCCAAGCATAAGAATGACCACGTCCACGGGCATGGCAGTCAGCAGACTTACATCAATATCCTTCAGGCCGTTGCGGTGCTCCTCCATGAAACAGTCGAACATGGTGGTCCGTCCGTTCAGGCCTTCTTCGATCACACGCCATTCTTTTCCAAGTTTTTTCTCCAGCTGTCCGGTCCAGCGGACATCAAAGGGAAACCGGTTCGCGGCTTTTACGGCCGGTCTGTCTTTCCCGGGCATGAACCCCCAGGTATTGGAATCTCCATAACAAAGAACTGACTTCATTTTTTGGCACCTCCGGTAATGCAGGGTCAGTCAGATACCGGTTCCATTATATCTGTTTCATCCTGATTTGTGAACTGCAGGTATACCCTGATTTTTGAACAGCGGTTATATCCGGATTCGGGAACTGCAGGATGATTGACAGTCTGTCTTCAGATGATAGAATAATCCTGAAGGGGAATCTTTCGCCTTTGCGAACGCGTAACGAAAAAACAGACCGGGACCTGAAGGAGGGGATCATTTGCAGTCATTGTTCATATTGGGAAAGTTCGATACGGTGGAGTTCTTTCTGACACTGTTCACAGGCACAGCGTCTCCGTTCTTGTCCCTGCTTGAATGCCTGTTCATGGCGGGATGCTGGAAAATGTTTGAAAAATCCGGAGTCAGGGGCTGGTGGTCGCTGATCCCCTGCGCCAGAGAATATAAGCTGGCTCAGTGCGCGGGAAGAGAGAGTGAAGGCAGAACGCTGTCTGCGCTGGAGTTTGTGCAGCGGGTGTTCGCGGTCTTCGGCTCAGGACCGCTGCTGGCCCTTCACGGAAACGGGCTGGATATAGGCACAGCCGTCATTTTTGTGGATATTCTTCTGATGGTCATCGGAATTACCGCGATGGTCTACAGGATCCGTGTCTATGCCGGCCTCACCGAGGTATACGGAGTAAAAAAACGCTGGATCATCTTTCTGTTGCTCGGCCTGAAATTTGTTCCGGTTCTGGCCTGGGGGTTCGGGAAAAAATATCAGCCGGAGTGGAAAGTGGAGGATATACGGGCGGAGCTTGCCAGGCTGGCCTCCCACGGGAAGGCAAGCGTCATGGACGAGGGACTGTCCGTGAACCTGCAGGAGCGCAGCACGCTGGAGTTTTTCCATAAGAAGATCCTGCTTCGGGATATTCACATGTCCATCCCTCAGGGCCATATGGTGCTGCTTCTCGGAGGCTCCGGGGCGGGAAAAACGACCTATGTAAATGCTGTCAACGGCTATGAAAAAGCAAAGGCGGAAGTCCTTCTGAACGGCACCAACATGTATAAGCAGTACCGGAAAATGCAGTACGAGGTAGGGTTCGTTCCCCAGTACGGGATGATGCGGGAAAAGGATACCGTGGAGGCGACGATGCTGGACGCCGCAAAGCTCCGGCTGCCGAGGGATGTAAGTGCCCAGCAGAGAAGAAAGCGTGTGGACGAGGTGCTGGATATCTTCGGCCTGACGCCCAGTAAGACGCATCTGGTGGAAAAGCTTTCCGGCGGACAGAAACGGAGGCTTTCCATTGCCATGGAATTCATCTCAAATCCGTCCCTGTTCATTCTGGATGAACCCGATTCCGGACTGGACGGCGTCATGGCAAGGGAACTGTTCGTACAGCTCAGGAAGATCGCCGACACCGGGAAGATCGTCATCGTGATCACACATACGCCGGACCGCGTCATCGATCTGTTCGACGACGTGATCGTGCTGGCGAAGGATTCGGCGCGAACGGGCCGGCTGGCCTTCTACGGCAGCGTGGAGGAGGCCAGAAAGTTTTTCGGCCGGAAAGAGATGGAGCAGATCGTCAAGTGCATCAACCCGAAGGCTGTGGGCGGCGACGGCCGGGCCGACGAGTTTGTGATGAAGTACGCGGAGGTGTCAAATGGCTGAGAAGAAAGAAAAGATTTCCGGCCGCAGGATGCGGATCCGCTACCGCGGCAGAGGCGCGCAGGTATGGATCTGCCTGGGCAAAATGCTGCGTATGTTTGTATATCAGAATGACTGGAAGGTGCTGCCCATGTCAGCGCTGATCGCGGGACTGGTGGGAATGGTCGTCCGCAGACGGCTGTTCATCAGCATGGAAGGAACGCTGATGGGGGCATTTGCCCTGGTCTGTGTGTGTATCTGGAACGGTTGTTTCAATTCCGTGCAGGTAATCTGCCGGGAAAGAGATGTGGTGAAGAGGGAGCACCGCTCCGGGATGCACATTTCTTCCTATATTGTCGCGCATATGCTGTATCAGGGGCTGCTCTGTCTTGGACAGACCGCCGTCACCCTCTATGTCACCAGGCTGACCGGCGTGCAGTATCCGCTGGAGGGCTTGTTCAGCGGTCTGTTCCTGGTGGATCTGGGCGTTTCCATGTTCCTGATTACCTTTGCATCGGACATGCTTTCTCTCTGGGTCTCCACGATCGCGCACACGACGACGACAGCCATGACCATCATGCCCTTCGTGCTGATCTTCCAGCTGGTATTTTCCGGCGGAATGCTGGACCTGCCGCCGTGGGCGGAACCCTTTACCCACTTCACCATCTCCAACCCGGGCCTGAAAGTGATCGCGGCCCAGGCCGATGTGAACAACCGGCCCTTCGTGACCATTTCCGAGATGGTCCGAAAGATGGGGAACAGCGATTTGACCCTGAACATCACCGGCGGACAGGTGCTGGACATTCTTGCAGATACAGAAAATCCTTTGATCAGCGATCTGCGGGCTCAGGAAGCAGGTTCCGGCATAACGGTGGGAGAAATTCTTGACAGCGTGGCCTCACAGGAGGAGATTCAGGCCTACAGAGATGAGACCTGGAGCTACAGCACAACGGTGGGAACACTGGTGGATCTGGTCGGGGAAGAAGAAGTAAAGACTTTCCTGGAAGAGAAGGCGGCTGAAGCAAGCTACAAAGCAGAATACGAAAGAACAGAAAAAAATATTAGGGGATACTGGCTGCATCTGAGTGGGTTTGCGTTTTTGTTTGCCCTGCTCGCCATGATCACTCTGGAGTTTATCGATAAAGATAAAAGATAGTGGGACAATAGGGACGTTCGCCTCTGTCCCACTAAAGTGACGAGCCGGAG
>CACZSG010000221.1 GCA_902783665.1 uncultured Lachnospiraceae bacterium
ACTAAAAAGCGGGACAGATGGAAGTGAGTCAGAGGGACGTTCACCAGCGACTCATCCGGACCAGACGGGACAGGGCGAACGCCCCCTTGTCCCGTCTGGTCCGGATGAGTCACTGGTGAACGTCCCTCTGACTCACTTCAGCATATCCTCGATCCAATCTCTCTTCTGAATCACCTCCAGCCAGTCCGCCGGGATGCTGTCATATCCGTAGAACAGACCCGCCAGGCCTCCGGCGATAGCTGCCACTGTATCTGTATCCTCTCCAAGGTTGACCGCTTTCAGCAAGGCTTCTTTAAAAGAATCCGTGGTGATCAGGCACCAGACAGCAGCCTCAAGGGAATCCACCACATAGCCGCTGCTGCGGATCAGATCGTCCGGTGTATCCGCAAACTTCGCCAGATCCTGCAATCTTAAATAATGTGTCAGATTTTCCTTGTCAACCAGATATCTGTTGTAGAATGCGAACCCCGCATCCAGTCCCTGCTGCAGACGGTCTCTCAGCGAACCGCTGCCGGTCAGGATGGCCTTTGCCATAAAGTAGTACAGCCCGCAGGCAATTTTAGCCCGGATGTGCGCATGTGTCAGGGAACTGACATTCTGGATGATATCGACGGCCTCCGCATCCGACAGCTCTTTATCGATGCAGAACAGGCAGGCCGGCATGATGCGCATCAGGCTTCCGTTTCCGTTGTTGCGCTCATTGTCGCTTCCGCTTTTCAGCGGTTTCTTCAGATGTTTGTATCTGTCGATGGCCTGCATGGTCCCCCAGCCGATGTCGTAGGCATATCCGTACGGTGTGAACTCGCCCTTGTCCAGCCATTTCACGAAATTGTTCATGATGTCCGTGTAATCGATGGTGTCCAGACGGTTGATACTGTCAAGCAGCGCCAGTGTCAGGCTGCTGTCGTCCGTCCAGGAACCGACCGGCAGATTAAATGTGCCATGTCCGCGCATCCCGGTGACCGGATGCTTCGCTACCTGGGCTCTGTCCTCGAACTGTACCGGACAGCCAAGAGCATCTCCGACAACAACTCCCATGATTCCGTTTTTCCAAAATGTGTTTTTCATCTTTCATACCTCCCATCTGGCATCATGATAACACAGCATAAAACAGAAACGGTCGCTCCGAAAGCGACCGCTTCTCAAATTCATCTTCTGCTTAATGAAAGCAGCAGTGTCGCGCCTTCCACTACCAGCGCAACACCGATCACCTGCACAATAATCTCAGTGATCATAGCGGGATGCATGATGACCACCAGCGCCATGGCCAGGGTGATCAGGCTCATGACAGTAGCCGCACCGGCGCCTGACACCTGCAGCCGCCGAAGGCTGATGGCTTCAATAAGACTGATGACAGCGCCGTACGCGATGACCAGCCCAGCCACAAACGGGAAGAAGCCGATGAAAAAGCCCGGGCTTACCAGCAGCCAGATTCCCGCCACGATCTGCAGAATACCCACACAGAACGAGCTTCTGCGGTATTCATACGGATCCTTTTTCAGGAAATAGGCCAGCACCTTCCCCACGCCCATGATCAGAAGAATGATGCCGAACGCAGTGCAGAAAAATTCCAGCGTTCCGGATGGACGGAACAGAAGAAGAAGCCCCGCCGCGATCAGCAGAAGGGCATCCATGATATAGTTGTTTTTCAGAGATTTCATAGCCGGTTCCTTCTATTATGTCAAAAATAAAAGTCTGCAGCAAACAGGTCGTTTATCCTGACATTATCCTAACAGTTTCTGATAATCCGCCTCGCGAAAACCCACAAGCACCCTATCTCCGTCCACGGCGATGGGACGTTTCACAAGCATGCCGTCCGTAGCCAGAAGGGAGACCATCTCTTCATCGGACATATCCTTCAGACGGTCTTTCAGATTCATTTCGCGGTAGAGCATGCCGGAGGTGTTGAAGAATTTCTTCCAGGGAAGACCGCTCATCTTCTGCCAGGCGGTCAGTTCTTCCACGGTGGGGTTCTGGGTCTTGATGTCTCTCAGTTCGTAGGAAATGCCGTTCTCATCCAGCCATTTTCTGGCTTTCTGGCAGGTGGAACATTTGGGGTAACAGACAAATAACATTTCGCATTCTCTCCTGTTTTCCTGATTTATCTATTCTTTGGCCAGTTGATGGTGTTGCTGCCTTCTATGTCGGATTCCTCTTCTTCCTCGGCCTCTTCGTCCAGTTCGGATTCTTCCATCTCCAGTTCGTCCACAGCCTCATCCAGGGCATCAATGGCATCGTCCAGAGATTCCAAAGCATCGTCAATGGGATCGACAGCAGCGGAGTCCTCATCCATATCGTCCGCGATATCCGCAAGTATGCTTTTCAGCGCTTCCAGCGCGTCAGCGATATCTATCAGTTTTTCTTCATCTGTTGCCATTTCGGCAATTTCGATCGTCATAACTATTCACCTCTTCTGAAAATGAGACTCGGGTTCCAACCGGAAAACCACAACACTGGTTCCATGCCTGCAGAAAACAGAAGGCCTCTTCCCTGCCTGCGTGATGAGACTGATCCCACTGCCTGCAGCGGGAATGAAAAACTCATTGCTGATATTATACCCTTATTTTACGTTCCACACAATGGAAGCTTCAAATTGTTTCCTCACGGAGTGAGTCAGAGGGACGTTCACCAGTGACTCATTTTGCCGACGGTCAGACAGCTTTGCTGACTGACCGCTGCGCAAAATGAGTCACTGGTGAACGTCCCTCTGACTCACTGCAGTTTTTCATCGTATACAGCTCTGGCGCCGCCGATATATCTGGGCCTGCGTCTGGCGCAGATGATGGCGGCCTCGCCTATCTTCCGGATGGAAATGCGCAGGGGCACCACCGTGGGCATGATATGCATGCCGATCATGGTTCCGCCGATGTCTATTCCGGCCACCGCCCGGCAGAGAATGCTTTCGGTAAGCACCGGTGCTGCCATTTTCTGGTAGCAGACCGTTGCGAAAGCCCCGCCTGCATGGTTGGGTTGCGGAATGGCGTTCACCTGCTCAAACCCATATTTTTCCAGCGCTTCCTCTTCTATGACAAGCGCACGGTTCAGATGTTCGCAGCACTGGCCGGCAAGATAAACACCGCGCTGCGCCAGCACAGGGGCAATTCCGTTATAGATGGCTTCCGCTACACCAACGTTTGTAGCCGTGCCGATGCGGTCCCCCAGCACCTCGCTGGAAGAACAGCCGACAACAAATATCTGTCCCGGCCTGATGCCGG
>CACZSG010000222.1 GCA_902783665.1 uncultured Lachnospiraceae bacterium
CCCGACTGCGGGGCCATGGGACTCTCCCCATGTCGAGACCCTGAAAAGCCTTCCGTATATCGATCCGCCCATCTGTCATTCCTCCATGCGCAGTTTTTAATCGATTGTATGATAAAATGTCTCACTTGATGTCTTGCTTTACAGCTGACTATATGTCTGGTCTGAAGTCTGACCTGATCTCAGACTTCACCCGTCTTTGAGATCAGGATACAGTTCGGAGTTTCAATCTTGATCGGGCGTCCCTTCATGACGATCAGTCCTTTTTCATAATCAATCGTGAAAAAGCGGATCTCATTGGTCTCGTGATTCAGAACGACCAGGGTTTTTCCTCCCGGAAATACGTCCAGATCTTTCGGATATTCTCCGCTGATCGGCAGACAGCAGATCCTTGTCAGAAGGCCTGTCTCCTGGTCTCTTCTGAAAATGGCCACCGTGTTCTCACCGGCCGTGGAAACATACAGGTAATTCCCGTTCGGAGACATTTTCATGCCCACACAGGCACTTCCGATGGTCTCCGCATCGCGAAGAACGGAGATCTCCTGAAGCTTTTCAAATTCAGGGGTCTTTCCGCTTCCGTCGTAGCTGTATACCGTCACCTCGTTTGTCAGCTCACTGTTCATGTAAGCGAACTTTCCGTCCGGTGAAAAGACCAGGAGCCTGGGACCGGAATCCAGTTTGCAGCGGAGAATGTCGACCAGCTCCATGCGGCCGGTATCCGACCGGACGGTATAGATCTTCACCTGATCGATCCCGTTGTCAACGGCGCAGAGATATTTGTCATCCGGAGTAGGAATGACACAGGAGACATGCGGGCGGAAATTCCGCTCGGCTACACTGCCGATGCCCTTGTGGAACACTCCGCACATGACAGAACCCAGCCGGCCGTCCCTGTGTGTGTGCACGACCGTTACTTTACCGTCATGGTATCCGCCCACATACAGAAATTTACCGCTCTTGTCCGTGGAAAGATAGCAGCCGCGCATGCCGTTGATATCCACCTTGTTGATAGGCTCCAGACCTCCGTCGGGAAGGATCCGCAGCACTTCCACCCCTTCATCGGCGATGGAATAAAGATATTTTCCGTTGTAGGATTTTGTCAGGTAGGAGGCATTGTTCACGGGAATAACGGTCCTCTCCTTCATGATCCCTTCATCTGTATCCAGATCGTAAATATGGATCCCTATACTGGTCCCATGTGTGTAAGTGCCTACATATGCAACATATTTTTCCTGTCCGGCCATGATCCTGCCTCCCTGGTTCTGTGATATGCTGTGATTCACTTTTTAATGAAGATGACGGATGTCTGATGTACGTGCACCCGCAAATCTACCCCATTACTATAGCATGGAACTGCTTCTTTTACAAGAATCAGGGGAACGGATGAAATTACGGTTCGTCCTCAACCGCCTCTTCGGGCAGAAACGAAGACGGCTCCATGCTTTTTCCGTATCTCTCCCTGGCGTACAGAATATGAAGCCTGTCCCTGGCTCTTGTGATTCCTACATAGAGCAGTCTGCGCTCTTCCTCTATATCCGCGGCGAGAACGGATTTCCTGTGAGGAATGATATCCTCATTGATATCTGTCAGGAACACTTCGTCAAATTCCAGCCCCTTGGACGCGTGCAGCGTGGAAAGCGTAATAGCTTCGTCCGGGATCTGTTCCTGCAGGTGCTCTTCCAGTTTCTCCGTGTATTCGGTGATATGGTCCATCCACTCTTTGTAGGTGGCATAAGGCGCCGCGCTCTGCTGGAGTTCATCCGCAAGATCCGTCAGGTCCTGCAGCGGAAGTTTCCGTTCCTTTGCGTACTCTTCCAGATAGGAATCGTAACCGACTGCCTGCCGGATGTAATTGACGGCCGCAAAGGGGCGGATCCGCGAGATCACGCGTAGATCCGTCTGCAGGGAACTGATACGGTCCTGCATCCAGTCCTTATCCCGGAAGAAAGCCCTCATCTGATCATAGTCAAGTTTTTCCAGTCTTACAAGATCTCTGGGGAGATAGCGCAGCGGACGGTTCATGATTCGAAGAAATGCTTCCCGTGAAAGCCCGTCCAGGGCAAGGGAAAAGTATGCGAAAATGTCCCTGGCGATCCAGTGGTCGTAGATGTTTGGCAGCTTGTCCCGCATACGGAAGGGAAGGTTGAATTCCAGAAGCTTCTCGGCGTAAAGACTCATCGCCTGGTTGGTCCTGAAAAGGACCGCAAAGGAGTTCAGGGATGTTCCCTCCCGCATGGCCTTCTGAATATAGTCAGCCACATAGACGGCTTCCTGTACCGGTGTACCAAGCATCAGCACCTCCGGCTCCTCTCCCGAAGCACGCACGGCCCGTATCTTCTTCGGAAACCTGTTCTCATTTTCCGAGATCACTTTTCCCGCAAAGGCGACGATCTCGGGCGTGGACCGGAAATTGATGTCCAGCAGGATCTTCTTTGCGTCAGGATAATGCTTCGGAAACTGCAGCATGATCTCCGGCTTGGCGCCGCGGAACCTGTATATGGACTGGTCGTCGTCCCCGACTATGAAAAGATTGCGTTCCTTTCCGGCCAGAAGACGTACGATCTCGTACTGAAGCAGATTGATGTCCTGGAACTCGTCAATCAGAATATACCGGAACCGGTTCTGCCAGCCTTTCAGAATATCCGGCCTCTCAGTCAGGAGCTGCCGGGTGTACACAAGCATGTCATCAAAATCGAGAAATCCTTCGCTCTGGAGTCGCTGCTGATAGTTTCTGAAAAGGGACCGGAAGACATCGGAGGGCGCACATGCTGCATAATAGTGATCCAGCGGGATCTGTTCATTCTTGACAAGACTGATCTCCGCAGCAAGGTCCGAAAGGGCCCCTTCCTCTTCCATCGGAAGCTTTTCCCTTCGGGCCAGTTCTTCCAGAAGATTCATCCTTCTGTCTTCGCGGATAATATTCTGCGGTGTATAATGATAGGCAGCCCTCAGGATCATGAAGAAAACGGAATGAAAGGTCCCGAAAGTGACCCCTCGCCTGTTGCAGAGTTTTTCATACCGTTCCCGCATCTGTCCGGCGGCTGCCCTTGTGAAGGTGATGACAAGAATACTGGCCGGCGATACCCCGCATTTTTCGGTCAGATATCTGACCCGGTTCGTGATCACCAGCGTTTTTCCTGATCCCGGTCCGGCAAGTACCATTGCCGGACCGTCTTTATGCTGTATTGCATCTTTCTGAGCATTGCTCAGTGTCTGTTCCATGCTTCTTATGCCCCGTCAGGCATTTTCGAGCGCGCTGATCGCATTTTCCACGCGCTGAAGGGTTTCTTCTTTTCCGATGATCTCAAGGATCTCCGTTGCCCCGGCAGGTGTCATCTGCTTTCCGGATACGGCGATTCTCAGCGGCCACATGACATAACCGGTCTTGAAACCTTTCTCCTTTGCGTAGGCACAAAGCATCTCAAAGAGGGCATCATTTGAATAGTCCTCCTGTGCCTGAAGCAGCGGGAGCAGGTCCTTAAGAACGGCCAGGGAGCCGGCGCAGTCGATCTTGGACTTCTTGTTCTGATAGAGGGAAAGGTCGTAATCGTCCATTTTCCCGAAAAAGGACACCATGTCCTCGATATCCGGGAATACTTCGATCCTGGTCTTCACCATGGCAGCGATCTTGCGGAAATCAAGTTCTTTGCCGATCGCCTTCTTCAGGTACGGCAGTGCTCTCTCGTAGAACACTTCATCGTCCATGGCCTTCAGATACTCGCCGTTCATCCAGCGAAGCTTCTGAATGTCGAACACGGCCGGCGACTTGCTCATGTGATGATAATCGAAGGCCTTCACAAGTTCTTCCAGAGAGAAGATCTCCCGATTGTCCTCCGGGCACCATCCCAGAAGCGCTACATAGTTGACAATGGCTTCGGAAACAAAACCTGCATCCAGAAGATCCTCATAGGAGGAATGTCCGCTTCTCTTGCTCAGTTTTTTATGGTTCTCATCGGTGATGAGCGGGCAGTGCACGTAGACGGGAACTTCCCATCCGAAAGCCTGGTACAGACGATTATATTTCGGGGAGGAAGAAAGATATTCATTTCCTCTGACCACATGGGTGATGCCCATCAGATGGTCGTCCACCACATTCGCGAAATTGTAGGTCGGGAACCCGTCGGACTTGATCAGGATCATGTCGTCAAGTTCCTCGTTCGGCACTTCGATGGTACCGTAGATCTCGTCCTCGAAAGAGGTAGTTCCCTCCCGCGGAATATTCTGACGGATGACAAAAGGCTTTCCTTCGGCCAGATTTTTCTCCACTTCCTCTTTGGAAAGGTGCAGACAGTGCTTGTCGTAGACGGAGATCTCCTTGCCGGCAACGACCTGCTTCAGGGACTCCAGTCTCTCCTTGTCACAGAAACAGTAGTAGGCCTCTCCTTTGTCGATCAGTTTCTTCGCGTATTCCATATAGATGCCGGCTTTCTGCCGTTCGCTCTGAACATAGGGCCCGCAGCCTCCGTCCTTGTCGGGACCTTCGTCGTGGATCAGCCCGGTGCTGGCAAGCGTGCGGTTGATGATATCAACGGCTCCCTCCACCTGGCGTTCCTGGTCCGTGTCCTCAATGCGGAGCATGAAAGTGCCGCCCGCGTGTTTGGCGATCAGATAGGCATAAAGCGCAGTCCTTAAATTACCCACGTGCATTCTGCCTGTGGGGCTTGGTGCAAATCTTGTTTTTACTTTTCCCATGAAACAGTACTCTCCCTTAATTTTATCTCTTGAACCTGATCTGCCTGGAGACCGAAAGGGCCATCGCCATCTCGGCCATCAGAAACAGGATGGAAGTTCCTCCGTAGCTGACGAATGGCAGCGTGATACCCGTCGTGGGGATCAGGTTGATAACAACAGCAATATTCAGAATGACCTGAAGTGAAATATGTACAAACACCCCTGCAGCGATCAGAGACCCCAGCAGGTCCGGCGCGTTCTGACAGATAAACACCAGTCTGTAAAGCATGAAGACAAACATCAGAAGCAGCAGCACCGCTCCGAAGATGCCAAGTTCTTCGCAGATGATGGAAAAGATCATATCATTCTGGGCTTCGGGAAGCGCGCCCAGTTTCTGGGCGCTGTTGCCGAGGCCTTTCCCGAGAAAGCCCCCGGAACCGATGGCGTACAGCGCCTGCATGACCTGGTATCCGCCTTCGCTCGCGTAAGCTTCCGGATTTCTCCAGACCTGAATACGGCGGATACGGAAACTTCCGCTTCCGTCAGCCATGTTGATCAACACCCAGACAAGTGCCGATCCGGCCACTATGGCGGCTCCTCCGCCTATCAGGAAAGGAATGGTCTTCGGATGTGCGATGAAGACCAGGATGACGGAGATGCCGATGATGATGAGGCCCGTACTCAGGTTATCCGTAAACCGGTAGGCGCAGAATCCCGCAACTCCTCCGAAGAACATGACCAGCAGCGGGCCGAACAGTCCGTTAAACAGTTTCCCCATCCACAGGATGAGCCATGGCAGGAACAATATGACTGCCAGCTTTGCCAGCTCGGCGGGCTGGAAAGACAGAGGGCCGATATAGATCCATCTGCGGGCTCCGTTGATGGTACGTCCGATGAATCTGGTGGCGATCAACAGCGCCACGGAACCAAGATACAGCCATCCTGACAAACTGGCAATAAAATGGTAATCCATCTGGGAACCGACCAGCACAAGGAAAAGCGCGATGACGCTGATCAGGGCTTGCCGGCCGAAGAAACGCATGTCGTTGCCGCCCTCTCCCAGGCTGGCTTCATAGGCACTGGTGCTGTAAAGCATGACCAGGCCGAAACAGGTGAGCAGTATGACCACCGCCAGCAGGTTATAATCGTAATAGTCCCTGTCCGTAGAAATGATGGTCTTAGGGGAAGACACGCGGAAAAGATCCCGCCACTTAAGCCTTGACCATCTTCTGAGGAAAGCGGCCAGCCGGCTGTTGTCAAAATCGGACTTGTAGCGTCCCAGCTCTTCCGCTCTCTGTGCCGCCTTCTGTCTGGCCTTTACCGTAGGCGAATCCGAGAACATGCTCTGCCGCACGACCACGGGTCTGCGGTTTCTGATCCTGCTTCTGGAAGCGGCTGTCCTGCGGGCGGCAGCTGTACGGCTTCTGCCGGTACCCGCCCTGTCCTGCCGGCCGGAACTTCTTCTGCGTGAGTCGTCCGTATTTACCGCCAAAGCCGCACCTCCTTTTTCTTTGTTTTGTTCCATGTTTCCGACATCATAGCATAGGAAAAACGCATTTTCAAGCTATTGCCTGCCCGTCGAGCCGAAGCCGCCCCTGTCTTTCCCCTCCAGGGCAGCTACTTCCTCGAACACCAGCCTCGGCTGATGGCGTATGATGCGGAACTGGCAGATGCGGTCATTCTTCAGTACCACCGTATCACGGACGGCATAGACAGGCATCCGCCACCAGTCCGTGGGACCACAGTAGGTCTCGTCGATCACACCCATATGGTTGGTCTGGATCAGACCGAAATTGCGGAAGGTCGAGCTTCTCGGCACAATGTGCGCCTCGTAGCCTTCCGGAAGCTTCATGGCCACTCCAAGATGGATCAGAGCACTCTCTCCCTTTTTCAGGGAGATGTCTTCCGCGGCGCGCAGGTCGATCCAGTCGGACTTCCCGCCCACGTATTCCAGACGCTGGATACTGTCATCCAGGTACTGGATCTGTATGTTTTCAAAATCCATGATTATTTTTTCTCCAAAGTATTGGTCAGTTTACCGATGCCGGAAATCTCACAGCAGACGGTATCCCCCGGTTTCAGATATCTGGGCGGGTTCGTGCCCATTCCGACGCCTCCCGGCGTTCCGGTGGCTATGATGGTCCCTGCCTTCAGCGTCATCCCTTCGGATAATTCCGCGATGGCTTCCTCCACCGGCGTGATCATCATACCGGTACTGCTGTTCTGCCGCTCTTCGCCGTTTACATGGCAGGATATCTGAAGCCGGTGAATATCACCGATCTCGTCCTTCGTGACAATGCACGGTCCCATGGGCGTATAGCCGTCCAGGCTTTTCCCGAGATACCACTGCCCGTGTTTCCGCTGAATGTTCCTGGCACTCACATCGTTAATGATGGTATAACCGAACACATAATCCAATGCTTCCTCTGCGGACACACCGAAAGCATCCCTGCCGATGATCACGCCAAGTTCTACCTCGTAATCCAGGCTGTCAACAAAATCGTAGAAAGGAATGACTCCGTCGGGATCATTACAGCGGTTCGCTCTTTTTGAAAAATAGACAGTGTCGTTCTTCTTATCGAACTGTATGCCGTTGGATGTCTCCAGGATATGCTCCCGGTAATTAACGCCAAGACAGACTAGGTCCTGTTCCGGTACGGGGACCGGGGCAAGAATCCTGTATGGTTCTGTGACCGGGACACAGTCCTTTTCAAGTCCTCTGACGATCCTGTCCTTCACTTCGTCATAGCGGCGGATCAGGTCGTTCATGTCCCGGACCTTTACGCCGAGGCTTTCCAGCGTGACCGGCTCTCCGGAAGGGCCGAGGACGGCCGTCATTTCCGTATTGTTTACAGAGATGGTATAAAATCTCATCGTCTTTCCTTTCTGTAACACATAAGACTTTCTGGATTAATAGTTCTGGATCTCATTTCTGAGCTGCAGTAAGGTCATACAGGTAACCAGGGCAGCCGCGAGGACGCAGAACCCCGTCAGTGACGCCGGCAGAGCGAACTTCGCGTCTTTTGTGATCAGGACCATCAGGGAAAGCAGGACAAACCCCGCATACAGGATGAGATTCAGAAATCTCAGAATATGAATGGTGGAAGCATGTTCCGAACCGACAGCCTGCGTGATCATCTCCAGAACAGGGAAAATCAGGAAAATATAACTTTCAGTGACGATCCCCGTCAGTAAATTCATCAGTCCGGGGTCAAGGTCAGGCTGCACGATGGACAGGATCCAGACACCAAACGTGATCACGGCCATGACAGGCGGAATCCACTTCAGGAGTTTCTTTCCTTCCGTAAAGCTGCCAAGCCTTTTATAAGCAAGATAAAACAGGATCCACCCGGCAAAAGCCGGCATGATATTTACGTTTACGCCGCGAAACCCCAGGTTCAGGTTGACGAAACAGAACAGAAACCCGAAAGCGGTCAACGTGATTCCTTTTTTAATATCCATTGATTTACTCATAATTCTCAGATAATAAGCATGGCGTCACCGAAGGAGAAAAAGCGGTATCTCTTCTCCACGGCTTCCCTGTAGGCCGCCATGACATGATCCTTTCCGGCAAATGCGGACACCAGCATCAGCAGCGTGGATTCCGGCAGATGGAAATTGGTGATCAGCCCGTCCATCAGTTTGAAACGGTATCCCGGATAAATAAAGATATCGGTCCATCCGCTGCATTCTCTCAGCGTGCCGTCTTCGTCGGCGGCCGTCTCGATCGTTCTGCAGCTGGTCGTCCCGACGCAGATCACACGTCCGCCGTCTCTTTTCGTCTGATTGATCAGGTCCGCCGTCTCTTTGGTGATCTGATAGAATTCCGAATGCATGTGGTGATCCGTCACATCCTCCACCTTCACCGGCCGAAAGGTTCCAAGGCCTACGTGAAGCGTGACTTCGGCGATCCTCACCCCTTTTTCCCGGATCTGGTCCAGCAGTTCCGGTGTGAAGTGAAGACCGGCCGTCGGTGCGGCAGCTGATCCGTCGTATTTCGCGTAAACTGTCTGGTACCGGTTACGGTCCTTCAGCTCATGGGTGATATAAGGCGGGAGCGGCATCTGGCCGAGCTGATCCAGGATCTCCTCGAAAATGCCCTCATACGAAAACCGGATGAGCCGGTTTCCCTCTTCCACCACATCAATGACTTCCCCGGTCAGAAGGCCGTCACCGAAGACGATCCTGGCACCTGGTCTGGCTTTTTTGCCCGGTCTTACCAGTGTCTCCCAGACGGAAGCCTCCCTGCGCTTCAGCAGAAGCACTTCCACGGCTGCTCCGGTATCCTCTTTGGTCCCGTAGAGCCTGGCCGGAATGACGCGGGTATTGTTGATCACAAGGCAGTCGCCCGGATGCAGTGCCTGGAGCACATCACGGAAACCCTGATGGCTGACGGCCCCTGTTTTTCTGTCAAGAACAAGAAGTCTGGAGGACGCCCGGTCCTCCAGAGGATCCTGCGCAATCAGTTCCTGCGGCAGGTCAAAATAAAAATCAGATGTTTTCATATTTTCAGCTTCTTATCTCAATTCCAAGCGCTTCAAGACCGTTCCAGATCTTCTTCATGGCAGCAGAGATATCTGCCTCCTCAAGCGTACGGTCTTTCGCGCGGAATGTAATGGAATAGGCCACGGATTTGAATCCGGGCTTGATCTGTACACCTTCATAGAGATCGAACAGTCGGCAGGACTCCAGGATCTTTCCTCCACGCTGAAGGATCACATCCTCGATCTGTCCGGCAAGTACCTTTCTGGGTACGACCATACTGATATCCCTGGAGACAGCCGGGAACCTTGTGATTCCTTCATATTTCCGGTCAAAGCTTGCATGCTTCGTGACCGTCGGCATATCCAGGACTGCCAGATAGGCTTTCTCGCCGATGCCATAGGAAGCGGCCACGGTGGGATGTACTTCACCAAGGTAACCAATCTTCTCCTTGCCCAGGCAGATGTCCGCCTGTCTTCCCGGATGCAGGAACGGCTTTTTGTCAGAAGGATCATAGGTGAGTCTGTCCATAATACCGAGGCGTTCCATCAGTTCCTCGACAACGCCCTTCATGACAAAGAAGTCTCCTTCTCCGTAAAATCCAAGCGTCAGCTGCATTCTCTCATCCGGAAGCTCTGTCAGCGGAAGGGCCTTCGGAAGATAGACATTGCCCAGTTCGTACAGACGTACGTCCTTGTTCCTGTGATTATAGTTAAAGGCAAGTGACGTCAGCATTCCGTTCACCGGAGTGGTGCGCATGATGCTGAAATCCTCTCCAAGCGGGTTCTGGATCTTCACGGCGTTTCTCAGAGGTGAATCCTCCGGAAGCAGCAGCTTGTCGAACACCTTCGGGCTTTCGAAGGAATAGACATATCCCTGGGAGAAACCGCAGTATTCGGCCACATCTTCCGCCATCTCCCTGACGCGCAGCTCGAACGGAAGCTTACCGGCTGTCGCCTCGCCGCTGGGAAGGGTTGTGGGAATATTGTCATACCCGTAAAATCTGGCAACTTCCTCCGCCAGGTCCGCCGTGCGGAAAAGGTCATGTCTGAAGGTGGGAGCGATTACCTCCCGTGCCTTTGCGTCGTAGATCAGATCGATCTTCTGGAAGTAGCGGATCATATCATTTTCGGAAATGTCCGTACCCAGATAGGCGTTGATCTTTTCCGGCTCGAAGCTGATCCGGACCGGCTCCTTTCTAGTAGTATAAACATCGATCATGCCTCCGACCACTTCGCCGGCGCCAAGCTCTTCAACCAGCTGGCAGGCACGGTTGATGGCTGCCTCGGCATTGTTCGGGTCCAGGCCCTTCTCAAATTTTGCGGAAGCGTCCGTGCGGAGACCGATCCTCTTTGAAGACAGACGGATGTTTGTTCCGTCAAAGCAGGCTGCCTCGAAAAGCATTGTCTTTACATCGTCGGTGATCATGGAGTTCTCTCCGCCCATGATGCCGCCGATGCCTACGGACTTCTCGCCGTCACAGATCATGACCACGTTCTCGTCCATTTTGCGCTGCTGTCCGTCAAGAGTTGTGAACATCTCGTCCTTCGCGGCACGACGGACTACGATCTCATGCCCTGCAAGTGTGTCATAATCAAAAGCGTGCATGGGCTGGCCGTACTCTTCCATCACATAGTTCGTGATGTCAACGATATTGTTGATGGGACGGATGCCTGCAGCCGCAAGTCTTCTCTGCATCCACTTCGGTGACGGGGCGATCTTAATATTCTTCACGACACGGGCCGTGTAACGCGGACAAAGATCCGGGTCTTTCACAGTCACCTTTACATAGTCATGAACATCCTCGCCGTTCCCGGTCTCCTTTACGACAGGAGGAACAAACTCCTTGCCGAAAGTGGCAGCAGCTTCTCTGGCGATGCCGAGAACACTGAAGCAGTCGACACGGTTGGAAGTGATCTCGAATTCGAAGGTGACGTCGTGCAGACCGAGGGCCTCTATGGCGTCCGATCCGACCACTGCGTCCTCAGGGAAGATATAGATACCGTTTTCCGGTGCTTCCGGATACAGATCTCTGGTAGAACCCAGTTCCTCGATGGAGCACATCATACCGTTGGACTCGACGCCGCGCAGTTTTCCTTTTTTGATCCGGATGCCGCCTTCCGTCAGTTTTCCGTCATGTCCGCCGGCAACACGGCCGCCGTCAAGCACCACCGGGATCTTCTGTCCCACTGCAACATTCGGTGCGCCGGTAACGATCTGGGTGGGCTCACCCTTGCCGATATCCACCTGGCATACTACCAGTTTGTCTGCATCCGGATGCGGCTCGATCTTCAGGATCTGTCCGATCACAATGTTCTCAAGGTCACGGTCGGCTTCGGTAAATCCCTCTACTTTCGTTCCGGTAAGGGTCATTGCGTCGGTGAATTCCTGCGCAGTCACATTCAGTTCCGGAACATATGCTTTTAACCATGATAAAGTCGTATTCATTCTATTCTCCATTCCGCCGTCCTTTGCGGGCGGCTCTCTTTCTCCTGTTTCCGCTTTATGATCCCGGATCAGAACTGTTTCAGGAAACGAGTGTCATTTTCATACAGCAGGCGCATATCATCGATCTCGTATTTCAGAAGGGCGATACGTTCAAGACCTACACCGAAGGCAAAACCGGTGTACTCCTTCGGATCGATGCCGCACATCTCAAACACATGGGGATGTACCATACCGCAGCCGAGGATCTCGATCCAGCCGCTGCCTTTGCAGAAACGGCATCCTTTTCCTCCGCACTTGAAGCAGGAGACGTCCACCTCCGCACTGGGCTCGGTGAACGGGAAATGATGCGGTCTGAATTTCGTTCTTGTATTCTCTCCGAACATCTCCTTCGCGAACTGTTCCAGGGTTCCCTTCAGGTCAGCAAAGGTAATGTTTTTATCCACCACAAGACCTTCGATCTGATGGAAGGAAGGTGAATGGGTCGCATCCACTTCATCGGAACGGAACACACGTCCGGGGCAGATCATGCGGATCGGCAGTTTTCCCTGTTCCATCACGCGGGCCTGCACCGGCGAAGTCTGTGTACGCAGCACGATGTCTTTATTAATATAGAAGGTATCCTGCTCATCCTTGGCGGGATGATTGGCAGGAATATTCAGTTTTTCGAAATTGTACAGATCGTATTCGATCTCGGGTCCTTCCACCACTTCATAGCCCATGCCGATGAAGATGCGTTCCACTTCCTCACGGGCGATGGTATTCGGATGACGGTGGCCGACCGGGTTTTTCTTTGCAGGAAGGGTAACGTCGATTTCTTCCGCTTTCAGCTGCTGCTCAAGGGCCTTTTCCTCCAGGACCTTCATGGCTTTTTCCAGATGTGTTTCGATCTGCGCTCTGGTCTCATTTACCATCTGACCAAAAGCGGGACGTTCTTCCGGCGCCAGGTTCTTCATACTTTTCAGCAGCTGTGTCAGTTCTCCCTTTTTTCCAAGGAAGCTGACGCGCACGTCATTCAGCCGGTCAAGCACCTCTGCATGATCGATCTGTGCCATGGCTTCTTCTCTGATTTTCTTAAGTTTTTCCTGCATGACAAGTCTCCTTTAAATATTTTTTGGCGTTTTCGTTTCGAGAGCAAACAAAAAAAGAATTCTCGTTCCGAATAGGGACGAAAATTCCGCGGTACCACCCTGTTTCCCGCACAAGCGGGCACTTTAGTTCCGTTTAACGCACGGTGACGGTCCTTCCTACTGAGCCTGCCCTGCTGACGATCCCTCTATAAATACACGTCCGCATGGGTTTACTCCGGCTTTAAGAAGAACAGCTCCGGTGTGAAATTCGTATTCCTGCCTGAACATAAGACCGTTTACAGCCTGCGGCGGTCTCTCTCTGAAATGAAAACAGGAACCTACTGTGCACCATCTGGGCCTTTTTCTGATTCACTCATTAACCCATTTTATCACAGGTTTCCAACATGTCAACCTTGCTTTTCAAAAACCTTTTCCGTACATTTTCAGAATTTCCGGCCCCGAACTTTCTTTCAAAACCGGAAAGAAAATGGATGACATTTACGTGCTGTATGGATTATAATGTTCGTTGTTTGTATTAATTTGAAAATGCGCGGAGGGTTTTACAATGAAGATTGGGTTTGACAATGACAAATATCTGAAGCTGCAGTCGGAAAAGATCCGTGAACGCATCTCCAGTTTTGACAACAAGCTTTACCTGGAATTCGGCGGAAAACTGTTTGACGATTATCATGCATCCCGTGTACTCCCCGGGTTCGCTCCTTCCAGTAAACTGCAGATGCTCCTGTCCCTCTCCTCCCAGGCAGAAATCATCATCGCCATCAATTCGGAAGATATAGAAAAAAACAAAGTACGCGGAGATCTCGGCATCACCTATGATGATGATGTCTTCCGCCTGATCAAGATCTATCAGGACAAGGGCCTTTATGTAGGCAGCGTCGTGCTGACAAAATTCCAGGGCCAGTCTTCTGTGCTCACCTTCAAGGCGAAACTGGAAAGCCGCGGCATTCCGGTGTACTGCCACTATAAGATCGACGGCTATCCGAAGAACATTACCCTTATCGTAAGCGACGAAGGATACGGCAGGAACGATTATATCAAAACGACCCGTCCGCTTGTCGTAGTGACTGCTCCGGGGCCCGGCAGCGGCAAGATGGCCACCTGCCTTTCCCAGCTGTATCAGGAAAACAAGCGCGGCATCCGCGCGGGCTACGCCAAGTTCGAAACCTTCCCCATCTGGAACCTGCCGCTTGAACATCCTGTAAACAAAGCCTATGAAGCTGCCACGGCGGATCTGAACGATGTCAACCTGATCGACTCCTTCCACCTGAGCGCCTACGGCATTCCGACCGTCAACTATAACCGCGACATTGAGATCTTCCCCGTTCTGAACGCCATCTTCGAGCGCATCTTCGGCAAGAGCCCATACAAATCACCCACGGATATGGGCGTGAACATGGCCGGCTACTGCATCGTGGATGACGAGGTCTGCTGTGAAGCCTCCCGCCAGGAGATCATTCGCAGGTATTATGAATCACTTGTCAAGCACGCGGACCAGGAAGCAACCGATGATGAAGTATTCAAGATCGAATTCCTGATGAACCAGCTTGGTCTTACCGTCCGCGACAGAAAGACCGTTGCCGCCGCCCGCGACCGTGCATCCTCCATAACCGCGGAAAACTCGGAGAATCCGGACAGCCAGCTGCCCTGCGCCGCCATCGAGCTTGAAGACGGCCGCATCATTACCGGAAAGACATCCGAACTGCTTGGCGCCTGTTCCGCTGTTCTTTTGAATACGCTGAAGGAGATCGCCGGGATCAGTCACGAAACTCTCCTTATTTCCCGGGAAGCCATCGAGCCGATCCAGACGTTGAAGACCACCTATTTGGGAAGCAAGAACCCGCGCCTGCATTCCGATGAGACACTGATCGCCCTCTCCATGAGTGCCGCCCGGAATGAAATGGCCGCGCTGGCCCTGAAATCCCTGGAGCACCTGAAAGGCTGCCAGCTGCATTGTACCTCCCGCCTTTCCAAAGTCGACGTGGAAACGCTTCGCAAGCTGGGACTGCAGGTGACGATGGAGCCGAAGTAAAAAGCGTCTCCAGGATCCGGTGTCACAGACTATATTTCACGATCCAAGAAAAAGGGCCCTGCCATGCAGGACCCTTTCTTATTTCTGCTCTTTCTCTTTCCGCTAACTGCTGCTTTCCCCAGTTATCAGCCTTCAGCATCAGAAGTCTTCTGAACGAACATTCAGTCTCCAGTCAAGATCACCGCGTGCCAGTCCGAGAACCAGAGACTCAGCCGTCGCGATATTCGTCGCCACCGGGATGTTGTATTCGTCACAGCATCTGGTGATCGCGAAAATATCGGGAGAATTGGGACTGACCTGCAGCGGGTTGTAGAAGAAAATCACCATGTCCATACTGTTGCGTTCGATCATATCCATGAACTGTTTGTCTCCGCCTACACTGCCCGGCAGAAACTTGTATACCTTCAGATTGGTAACTTCTTCAATGCGCCGCCCGGTCATGCCAGTTGCAAACAGACTATGCTTGGAAAGAATGTATTTGTAAGCAAGGCAGAAATTTTCGATCAGATTCTTTTTGTTATTATGGGCAATAAATCCAATATTCATTCTGTATCTTCCTTTCCAAAATAAATTCACCTTATTTTATCAAATAATAATAAAAAAGTAAAGAAAAAAATAGGATTTTTATTTATTATTTACATAAAAAACAGGACTGTCCATTTTTACAGTCCAGTTTTAATTAAAAACACATCTGTTTGTATGAAAACGGCGCTTAATTCACCCGTCCATATCGATCAGTCCAGGCTTACGCTGCCGGTCACTTCACCGTTGATCACGAAATAAGCCTGATCATCTTCCGGTTTCAGATAAAGCGCTACCGTACGCATATCTCCGACTTTCTTCTTCATTTCCTTGGTCCATACTTCCTTGACCTTTTTCATGACATCGTCTTTATCGATCTCTTTTCCGTAGTACTGAAGATATACGGTTTCCTTTATCTCTTTCTTGGAAATTTTGGAAGCGGTTGCGGTAACGGCTTTCTTTGCTTCTGAAGAAGCAGCCTCGGCTTTCTTCGCAGCCTCTTTAACAGTCGTTTTAGCGGTTTTGGAAGCACTCTTTACAGTCTTCTCAGCAACTTCTTTTGTCTTCTCGGCAGCCTCTTTTGTCTTCTCTGCTGCTTTGGCAGCCTTCTTGACCATCTTCGGGGCTTCTTCCTTTACTTCTGCTGCAATCTTAACAGTTGCCTTTTCTGCGTCCTGGATTACTTTCTTCATAAAAATTACCTCCTCCACAGTTACAGAAAAACAAAAAATTAACATTCATATTTGAAACAACGGAATCATACACCTTTTATTTTGAAAACACAAGTATGTTTTCAGAAAAATACAATAATAGCAGTGGAATGGCAAACATTTCAGCAGCAGATCACAGGCTGATCGAGGCGGACTGCCTCTCCTGCAGCTGGGCCGCATACACTTTCAGGGGTAAATGCTCCGGCTGTTCCAGACCGGGATCCCGGGCCAGAAGATCGCCTGCAGCTTCATCTGCCAGCTGCAGAATTCCGGCATCCGCATAGATATCCGCCAGCGTAAAGCCCATGATGCCGCTCTGCCGGAGTCCGAAAAGATCTCCGGGGCCCCGCAGTTCCAGGTCTTTGGAAGCGATCTCAAAACCGTCATTTGTCTTTCCCAGTATTTCCAGCCTCTGTGACATCTCCTTCTGCTGCGACGAATGGATGAAGATGCAGTAGCTCTGCGCATCTCCCCTTCCCACGCGGCCCCGAAGCTGATGGAGCTGGGCCAGTCCGAACCGTTCCGAATTCTCTACCATCATGACGGTGGCATTGGGTACATTGACGCCTACTTCCACGACTGTCGTAGAGACAAGGACCTGAATCTTTCCATCGGCGAATTCCTGCATGACGGCGTTCTTTTCGGCAGGTCTCATTTTACCGTGAAGATATTCCACCCTCCAGTTTCCGGGCAGAGCTTCTCTCACAGTCTCAGTATAGTGGAGCACATCCTCTGCCTCTATCTCCTCGTTTTCATCCACCATGGGGCAGATGATATAGGCCTGGTGCCCCGCTTCCAGCTGCCCGGTGATGAACCGCCATGCTTTTTCACGGTATTCCGTGCCAACAACGGCATTTTTGACCGGCAGCCTGTTGGCCGGCAGTTCATCAATGACGGAAATATCCAGGTCCCCGTAAAGAATAACGGCAAGCGTCCTGGGAATCGGCGTAGCGCTCATGACGATGGTATGCGGATGCAATCCTTTTCCGGAAAGAGTCTCCCTCTGCCGCACGCCGAATCTGTGCTGTTCATCCGTGATCACCAGCCCAAGATTCGCAAACTCCACATTCTCCTGGATAAGGGCATGTGTTCCCACAGCCAGAAAGGCCTGTCCGGACTTCAGTTTTTCACAGGCAGTTCTCTTTTCTTTCGCTGAAAGCGAACCTGTAAGAAGGACTGCCTCGTAGGGAAGGCCAGCGCTTTCCAGTGTCCTGTTAAGTGCCATGAAATGCTGACCGGCCAGTACCTCCGTCGGTGCCATCAGCGCGGCCTGAAATCCGTTTTCGGCCGCTGTGGCCATGGCAAGAAAAGAAACGATCGTTTTTCCGGATCCCACATCTCCCTGGATCAGCCGGGCCATCACGCCGGTTCCGTCCAGTTCCCGGGAAATGGTGTTCCAGACCTTGTTCTGGGCACCGGTCAGCTGATAGGGAAGCGACTGCAGAATCCGTTCCGCAGCATCCCTTCCTGCCATCCTGCAGGATGTCTCCGTTTTATCCCTTCGCTCTTTCAAGGTGCGCAGTGTCAGCAGAAACAGAAAGAACTCATCAAACACCAGTCTTCTTCTGGCTTCGGCAAGTTCATCCATTCCTGCGGGGAAATGGATCTGCTGCAGGGCCCTGCCGTAGTCACAGAGATGGTATCTTTTCCGGATCTCCTCCGGAAGATACTCTTCTGAGGCATCCTGCAGCGACAGGCTCTGACGGACCGCATTCTGGACGGCCTTGTTCGTAAGGCCTTTTACCAGCGGATAGACGGGCTGCAGGACAGAGATCAGTTCCCTGTAGTTTTCCGGCGTAAAGACAGCCGGGTGCTCCAGTGTCAGTCTTTTCCCCTTCCGCTTCACCAGACCTCTGAACACATAAAGAACACCCGGTTTCACCAGAGTCGCCATATACGGCATATGAAACCAGGTAACACCGCATTCTCCAAGTCCGTCGGAAACAGTTCCCGCCGTAATATGCATTCCCTTTACATATCTGGCGGAAAGCCTAGAACCGCATCGCGCGCAGATGGCCGCCACAGTCCCCTCCTGCAGATCCGGAACGGATACAGGCGGAAGAAAACAGTCGTACCTTCTGGGATAATACATCTGAAGATCCGCGATGCTGAAAATGCCCGCGCGTCCGAAAGTCTCAGCGCTTTTCGGACCGATCCCTTTTAAAACAGAAACCGGGGAGGATCTGCTGATCTCTCTCCCCGGTGCATTAAGCTCTTTTTTCATGTCTGATCCCTGTTATGACCGCCCGCAGGCGGCTCCGAATCACTCTACGGAAAGCATGTAGTAATAGATGGGCTGTCCTCCGAAATTCAGCTCCGCATCCAGATCCGGGAATCTTTCCTGAATCTGTTCCAGAAGATGCTCGGCCTCATCCTCACGCATATCCTCCCCGTAATAAATGCTGATCAGCTCAGAATCCTCATCCACCATCTGATCAAGCGTTTCAAGCGCAACCGGATCCACATCTTTTCCTACCGCAAGAATGGCATGGTCGCCTACGCCCATGATGTCACCGGCCTTGATGGTCTTGTCATCAATATGCGTATCGCGGACCGCATAGGTCAGCTGGCCGGTCTTCACATGCGCGATCTCCTCGACCATCGCCTCCGCATTCTCTTCCGGGCTCTTGTCAGGAACATAATTGATCATGGCAGTAATGCCCTGGGGGATCGTTTTGGTCTCCACGACCAGGATGTTCCGGTTCTCCACCAGAGACTTCGCCTGGTTCGCGGCCAGGATGATATTCTTGTTGTTCGGGAAAATGAAGATATTGCGTGCATTCACCTTCTCGATGGCATTCAGCATGTCCTCGGTGCTCGGGTTCATGGTCTGACCACCTTCGATGATATAGTCCACGCCCAGATCCTTGAAGATCTGGCTCAGTCCGTCTCCGATGGATACGGCAATGAAACCTACTTCCTTCTCAGGCTCAGCGGGAAGGACAGGTTCCGCTGGGTCTTTCTGCTCCTGTGCCAGCTTTTCCGCGTTCTGAATGACTCTCTCATGGTGTTCCTCACGCATGTTGTCGATCTTCATTTTTGTCAGCTGGCCATAGGTGAGCGCGCGGGTGATGGCGACACCGGGCTCATTGGTATGCACATGTACCTTTACCAGGTCCTCGTCCGCAACGATCACGATGGAATCGCCGATGGAAGTAAGGAATTCCTTGAATTCCGCCTCATTCTTTTTAGTAAAAGGCTTTTCCGGAAGAATGATGAATTCTGTACAGTAACCGAATTTAATCTCCTGCTCCGCCTTTTCTTCCTTCGCGGCAGGTTTCTTCTCGGCTTCGGCAGGCTCCGTAATGGAAGAATAATCGATCTCCTTACCGCAGAAAGCATCGTAAGCGCCTTCAAGCACCTTCAGAAGTCCCATGCCGCCGGAGTCCACTACGCCGGCTTCCTTCAGTACGGGAAGCAGCTCCGGAGTCTCCTGGAGCACCTTGTCTGCCTGTGCCACAATAAGGGGAAGCATATCTTCCAGCGTGATGTCCGGGTTTTCCGCCACTACACGCTCAGCCTCGTCGGCCGCGCCTTTGGCGACTGTCAGGATGGTTCCCTCCTTCGGCTTCATGACTGCCTTGTAGGCTGTCTCCACCGCCTTCTGGAAGGAAGACGCAAGAATGGCAGGCGTAATATCCGTCTCCTCTTTGATGACTTTTGTAAATCCTCTGAACAGCTGTGAAAGAATAACACCGGAATTTCCTCTGGCCCCGCGCAGAGAACCGGAAGAGATCGCCTTCGAGAGCGTTTTCATGTCCGGAGATTCAATTCCCGCCACTTCCTTCGCGGCAGACATGATGGTCATCGTCATGTTCGTGCCGGTATCTCCGTCAGGAACCGGGAACACATTCAGTTCATTGATATACTCTTTGTTAGCCTCCAGATTCTTTGCGCCGGCAAGAAACATTTTCGCGCAAAGAGAGGCATCTATTGAAGTGATACTCACCTTATTCCTCCTTAATCGATGACGCGGACGCCCTCAACATGCATGGTGATCTTGTCTACCTCCATGCCGGTAAACTCCTCAACGCGGTACTTTACGCTGGAGAACAGATTATCCGCTACTGCAAGTATGCTGACGCCGTAGGATACGATGACGTGAAAATCGATGGAGATGCGGTTATCCTCAATACGTACAGCCAGGCCTTTCTCAAGGCTGTCTTTTTTCAAAAGACTTACAAGTCCGTTTTTTACATTTACAACTGCCATTCCGACAATGCCGAAGCATTCTACCGCCACACTGCCGGCGTAGGTCGCAATAACATTTGAATCGATCACGATAGAGCCAAGGTCATTTTCCATTCGTGCTTTCATGAATCTACCTCCAATAGTCCGTCCCTTCCCGGACCGGGTCTTCAAGAAACGTTTTCTCCTCACGTTTCAGTCTTCTATTCTATCAGAAAACGGTTGCTTTGCAAACTGTTTTTGTTTTTGAACAATATTTTTCCGTTTTCACAAAATTCTGCTTGCAAAAGCATCATCAATCTGTTAGAATCATACTGCTGTGAGCCTGTAACGGAGGCTTAATATTGGTTTAAGGAGGTGCTACCATGGCAAAGTGTGCTGTTTGTGATAGAGCTGTTCATTTCGGAAACAATGTGAGCCATTCTCACAGAAGAAGCAATAAGATGTGGAGAGCAAACGTACAACACGTCAAAGTGAAAGTGAACGGTGCTGCTAAGAAGATGTATGTATGTACATCCTGTCTCAGATCCGGAAAAGTGGAGCGTGCTTAATAGCCCTCTCTTAAAAACTTACTTTACGAAATGAAGGTCATCGGGAACGATGGCCTTTTTGTTTTGCATGAAACGGACGCCGGCAGACCGTGCCTGATGTCTCCTCCAGATGCCCGTTGTCCTCTTCGCGAGGGCTCCGTCGCTGATTCGCGGGGCCCCTCCGAAAACGCGCTTCGCTTGGACGGTTCTCCGGGGCCCGCTGCTATCCTCGCCCTC
>CACZSG010000223.1 GCA_902783665.1 uncultured Lachnospiraceae bacterium
CTACGGCGCGAACAGCGTACAGGAAGGTGTTGCGATCATGTGGAAGGAAGGCGTGGACGTATCCATCACCGGTAACTCCACCAACCCGACCCGTTTCCAGCATCCGGTTGCAGGTACCTACAAGAAAGAGCGCGTAGAAGCAGGCAAGAAGTACTTCTCAGTTGCTTCTGGCGGCGGCACAGGCCGTACGCTTCATCCGGACAACATGGCAGCAGGCCCGGCTTCCTATGGTATGACAGATACCATGGGCCGTATGCACAGCGATGCGCAGTTCGCAGGCTCCTCCTCCGTTCCGGCACATGTTGAAATGATGGGCCTGATCGGCGCAGGCAACAACCCGATGGTCGGCATGACGGTTTCCACCGCTGTTTCCATCGAGGAAGCTGCAAAGGCAGGAAAGTTCTGATCTGAGCCGGCACTGGTCATGATTTAGAGCAGGTAACCTGCCGGCAACTAGATTTTTAGTTGCCGGCAGGTTTTTTCGTTAAATGGCGGTTTTACGTTATCTGCAGACGGATAATATTAGTTTTGCTAATGATGTTTCATGGGGTAGGTAGCAATGCAGAGAGGCAAACTGGTAAAGGAATTCACACTGAACAATGCGGGCATCCAGAACTGTACGGATATGCTGAGGCTCCAGCTGGAGAATCATCGTGTAGAACGAAAGCAGAAGATCCGAATCATGCTGGCTGTGGAGGAAGCGCTTCTGCGGTTTCAGGACCGGTTCGGGGAGAATAAAACTTTTCTCTTTACAGTGCGCGGGGGACTGCGCAGATCCTTTGTCCAGCTGGAACTGGCAGGAGCTCCCTGCAACCCTTTAAGCAAAACGGAGGCCGAGAAACAGAAGTGGAGCGAAATGCTGCTGACGGCTTCGGGCCTGTATCCGCTGTACAGCTATGTTCACAGGACGAACATCCTGCGTATGTACCTGCCGAAGAAGACCATGAATTCGAACCTGAAGGCCATAGTTGCGATCCTGGGGAGCGTGGCAGCAGGGTTTCTGCTGTCCTGGCTGCTTCCGAAAAATGTGCAGCAGACGCTGGTGAGGTCCGTTCTGGAGCCCTTCGGTATTCTGTGGATCCGTATTCTTACGGTGCTGTCCGCTCCGGTCATCTTCCTGATGATCTGCGCCTCCATGCTGGATGTATGGCAGATCGAGGAAATAGGAGGAAACAGCAGACGGGTGCTGATCCGCTATTTTCTGCTCAGTATGGCCGCCGCGCTGCTGGCTGTGATGACCGCGCTGCTGTTCCAGCGGCACATGCCGGGACTTCCCCGTTTTTCGGCTGCATCCATCCGTGAGATCCTGAATATGATGGTAGCGGTGATGCCGGAGAACGCCATCGCCCCGTTCCTGGATGGAAACACCGCCCAGCTCTGCCTGATCGCTCTGGTCCTGGGATCGGTGATCGCCAGCCAGGGTTCCAGGACAAAAGGTCTTTCCTCGCTGCTTCGGCAGGGGGATATGGTAGGTCTTCGCCTGACGGACCTGGTGAGCCAGTGCGTGCCGTTTTTTGCGGCCCTCATGCTGGTGGAGGAGATCATGGGCCGGCAGCACAAGACTTTTCGCGGAATGTGGGTCATCCTTCTGATTTCCGCAGCCATCTCCGCATTTTTCCTGCTGTGCGTGATGGTGTATGTGGCCTTCAAAAAGAAGGTGGCGATATCTATTCTGGCAAGGAAGCTGTGGCCCTTTTTCCGTGACATGTTCAAAAACGTGGAGGTCAGCGATACCTACGATCCCATCGGTGACAACCTGATCTATGAACTGGGACTGGAGCGGCATTTCGCCAGGGAGAGCCTGACCTACGGCCTGCTGTTCTACATGCCGGCCAATGTCATCGGAACGCTTCTGTTCACGCTGTACGCGGCTTATAAGTACGAAGTGCCTCTTTCCGTCGGCTGGCTGGTGCATGCCATGCTGATGGCCATCATTCTTTTCATTGCAACACCGCCGGTGCCCGGCGCGAACCTTCTGGCCTACATCATGATCTTCGAACAGCTTTCGGTGCCGGCCGGTGCCCTCACCGATGCCATGCTCTTCGAGATCCTTTCCGGCATCTTCGTGTCCCCGGTCAACCAGAGCCTGGTCCAGCTGGATCTGGTGCTGCAGGCTGACAAGCTTGGCCTGCTGAGTAAAAAGACGCTTAGGAAGGCGCCTGGTTCCTGAGGAAAGATCATGAAAATCCTACTGACGGCTGTTAATGCCAAATATATTCATACCAACCCCGCAATCTACGCGCTGCAGGCCTATGCCTCGGCGCGCCTGTCTTCATGCCATCAGAACAGCGCCGGAGGGTGTGTGCCCGGAGACATTCAGGTGGAGACGGTGGAATTTACCATCAATGACCGCTATTCGGATGTGCTGGCAGGAATTCTGGAGCACAGGCCGGATGTTGTCGCGCTTTCCACCTATATCTGGAACGTGGACCGGGTGCGCCGTCTGATTCGCGATCTGCGGAGCGTGCGCGAGGACCAGATTCAGATCTGGGTCGGCGGTCCGGAAGCGACCTATGCTCCCGGGCCTTTTCTGCTTGAGGACGGGGCCGACCTGTGCATGCTTGGGGAGGGAGAGGAAACTTTTACCGGTCTGTGCGCGGCCTGTTATCGCCGGAGCAGTGAAGATGCCGGTAAAGAACAGATTCCCGGAATCTCGTATCTTAAGGACGGCAAGCTGATCTTCACGGGAATGGCCCGCCCGGTGGACCTCGACAGTGTTCCCTTTCTCTACCGGGATCTTTCCCGGTTTGAGAACCGCATTCTTTACTATGAATCCAGCAGGGGCTGTCCTTTCGGCTGCGCTTACTGCCTGTCGGGAAAAGAGCGGGGAATCCGGTACCGCAGCCTGGAGAAGGTGGACAGAGAACTCGGTTTTTTCCTGGACGCAAAGGTGCCCCAGGTAAAGTTCATCGACCGCACCTTCAATGCAGATGCCGAAAGAGCCATGCATATCTGGACTTTCCTGAAGGAGCATGACAACGGGGTGACGAATTTTCACTTCGAGATAGAAGCGGACCGGATGACGGAGGAGGAGCTTGCGCTGCTGTCTTCCCTGCGGCCCGGCCTGGTCCAGCTGGAGATCGGCGTGCAGAGTGCCAATGCGCAGACGCTGAAAAGCGTGCACCGGAACACTTCCCTTGACAGAATCGCGCATGTGATGGAGACACTGACCAGAAAGCAGAACATCAACCTGCATCTGGACCTGATCGCGGGACTTCCTTATGAAGGCCTGGAGAGTTACCGTCATTCCTTCCAGAAGGTGTGGGAGATGCGGCCGCATCAGCTGCAGCCCGGCTTTCTGAAGCTGCTGGCGGGGACGGAACTGGCAGACCGGAGCTGTGAGTACGGGCTTGTCTGCTCGAAGGATGCGCCCTATGAAGTCCTGAAGACACGCTGGCTTTCTTACGAGGAACTGCTTCTGCTGCACCGCATCAGCGACCGGGTGGAAGAGTATGTGAATTCCCAGGGCTTCCGGAGAAGTCTTCCCCTGGCAGAGAGACTGTTTCCCGATGCCTTTGCCCTGTTCGAGGCTCTGGCGGAATATTACCGGGACAACGGATACGAGCAGCGGCCGCCCTCGGTCTTCAAACGATACGAGATCTTCTCGGATTTCCTGAAGAAGACAGCGGAGAAAAACGGGAATGTATCCTCTGCCCAGCTTTCACTGCTTCTCGAGACCGTGCGCTTAGACCAGTATCTGCACACCCATCCCAGCCGCCGCATGACCGCGGAGGAGACGTTTGTACTGGAGGAGGGGCCTGTCAGATATGCGTTCGACTACCGCGAGACTTCGCCGGTGAACGGGGAAGCGGCGTACCGGTTGGTGGCTGAAGGGGACGTGAAATGATAGACGACGGGGTCATCAGTATCCTGATGTCTTCCGGAATCTTTGGAGAAGAAAGATTCATCAACTGCTTATAAAGGAAACCTCAGAAATATAGGAAACCTCAGGAAATCATCACAATTCAAATAATCAACACAAAGAAAGGGCAGAAAAATGACAGAACAGGAACTTAAATCCCTGGTACAGGAGCTTTCTCTGGAAGAAAAAGCATACCAGCTGACACAGGCTCCGGGATTCTTCTACATGGAGGATGCTCAGATTTCCGGCACGGATGTTGAAAACACGTTCACCGAAGAGGAGCTGGCCCTGATGGGAAGCTGCCTGTACGTTTTCGGACCGGAGGAACAGAAGAGGATTCAGAAACAGAGCATGGACCGCCATCCGCATCACATTCCCATGGTCTTCATGATGGATGTGATCCACGGGTTCCGCACGGTGTTCCCCACACCCCTGGGGATGGGCGCTACTTTTGATCCGGCGCTGGCCGGGGAGATGATGCGCACGGCTGCGGCCGAATGTTCTTCTTTCGGCGTTCAGGTGGCGTTCTCACCCATGCTGGACCTGGTGCGGGATGCCCGCTGGGGCCGCGTGATGGAGTCCACCGGGGAAGATCCGTTCCTGAACGGGGTGATGGGATGTGCCATGGTACACGGCCTGCAGGGAGACGACGAGAGCAGCTGTCAGGCATGCGGTCAGGCCAATGGGCCTGAAAGCAGTCAGCCAGGCGGCCGCGGCAGGATCCCGGCCGGAAGCGTCAGTTCCTGCATCAAGCACTATGCGGCCTATGGCGCGCCGGAGGGCGGCAGGGACTACCAGAACGTGGAACTGTCCGAGCACACCCTTCGCGAATACTATCTGCCCGCATACAGGAAAGCGGTGGAGGCCGGCGCGGACCTGGTGATGACGTCCTTCCCCACCATCGGCGGGGTACCGGCAGCCGGAAATCCCTGGCTGGTGAAGGACATTCTTCGCGGAGAATGGGGCTTTGAGGGCGTGGTCATTACCGACTGGGCCGCCATTTCCGAGCTGGTGGAGCACCGCATCTGCGCGGATCTGAAGGAGGCGGCACTGCTGGCCTTCAAGTCCGGTGTGGACATGGATATGTGTTCCATGGCCTATAACAGGTATCTGCCGGAACTGGTGCGGGAAGGGAAAATTTCCGAGAAAGAGCTGGATGCTTCTGTTCTGCGTGTTCTGAGGCTGAAGAACCGGCTGGGCCTGTTCGAGAACCCCTATAAGGACGCGGATGCCGCCATGGCGGAAAAGCTGCTCCTATGTGACGCGCACCGGGAGGCGGCAAGAAAGGCCGTTCGGGAAAGCCTTGTCCTTCTGAAAAACGAAGGGGAGCAGAAGGTGCTTCCGCTTCAGAAAGGCGTGAAGACAGCCCTGATCGGCCCCTATGTGGACTGCAAAGAGCTGCACAGCTCCTGGGCTCCGAACGGGCAGGCGGAGGATGCTGTCAGCGTCAGGGAAGCGGCGGACGAGCATCTGGAAATTGATTTCATCTACGCGGCCGGGTGCCGGCTGGATACGCGGGAGGAACTTCTTGAGCGAAGCCGCGAGGCAAGTATCGCCCAGCTGAGGCAGGGAACATTTGCGGAAAGGCAGGAGGATGAGAAAGCTGCCGCACTGCGGGAAGAAGCTGTGGAGCGGGCCAAAGAGGCGGACTGCGTGGTCCTGTTCCTGGGCGAGCATCGTTCCCTCAGCGGAGAAGCCGCCAGCAGAACAGAGCTGACTCTTCCGGAGAACCAGATGGAACTGCTTCGTGCCGTTACCGACGCAAACCCGAACGCGGCCGCCGTGATCTTCTCCGGCCGTCCGCTGGACCTTCGCGAGATCTGCCGCAGATGCCGGTCTATCGTCTTTGCGTGGCTGCCCGGAACCGAAGGCGGACACGGCATTATGGACGTGCTGACAGGGCAGCAGGATTTCTCCGGGAAACTGCCCATGAGCATGCCTGTCACCGTGGGCCAGGTGCCGGTCTTCTACAATCACCTGTCCACCGGCCGCCCGAAGATCCTGAAGCTGGAAGATGCGAACTTTGATGAGACGAAACTGGATGATCCGACCTTCCGTTCCGCCTACATTGATACGCCGAACGCGCCGCTGTTCCCCTTCGGGTACGGCCTGCACTACGGAAAATACGACATTTCGCCGGTGACGCTTTCCCAGACGGAAGTCTGCGGGACATGGCAGCCCACGGATGAGAGCACGGTGATCTCGAAGGCTTCGGTGGAAGCTGCGAACTGCGGAGACTATGACGGGACCGTGGCCCTTCAGCTTTACATCCGGGATGACGTGTCATCCCTGGCAAGGCCCGTGCGGGAACTGAAGGGTTTTGAACGCGTGAACCTGGCAGCGGGAGAGAAAAAGACGGTAACCTTTGATATTACGCCGGCCATGCTCTCTTTTATCGGGGCGGACCAGAAGCCGGTACTTGAGAAGGGCAGCTTTACCATCTGGATCAGAGAGGATTCCGAGACGGAGAATGAGGCTGTGCTGGAAGTGAAATAAGTGGGACAATAGGGACGTTCGCTCTGTCCCACTAAAGTGACGAGCCGGGGGAAACCCGGCTCGAGTACTTGAGTGGGACAGAGCGAACGTCCC
>CACZSG010000224.1 GCA_902783665.1 uncultured Lachnospiraceae bacterium
GTCTCCCAGGCGCCGGCATGGTCGCCGGGGGATTCATACTGTCCGGCCAGCAGCTTGTAGTCGGCGCTGATCATGGTGCACATGCGCTTCCAGGGTTTGTCGTAGGCCCACTGGTTCCACTGAACGGCAGCGCAGCGAGCCGCCTCGATCAGCGGATAGTGTCCTATTACGAATACGGCCAGTTCATAACCGTAGGAAGCGGCTTCCGAAAGAATGTGGGTCAGGTGATGCTGGTAGTGTTCCAGCTGCTCCATTCTTGTATAGGGGAACCGTTCCTCTTGAAACAGTTCGGCGGAAAGACCAAGCCGGTCCGCGATGCCTTCCTGATATACGGGATCGGTCTCCATCAGAGAATTGCTTCGGCTCTCTCCGTAATAGACGGTGGGAAAGACCACGCCGCCGCCCTTTCTGGCGCAGCGCAGAGCGATTTCTTCCGCCTGCAGCCCATCCGCGCCCATGGGGTTGTGCAGACCGTGCCATTCCAGCGTTCCCAGCGGGATATAGACGACAGGGCAGGCTTCTCTTCTTTCCTGCAGCTGTGCAGGTCTTAACCGGTGAAACATCACTTCCATAAAATATCTCCTTTATCCCTTGATCCCGCCCGAGATCATGCCTTCCATGAACAGCTTCTGGCAGGTAAAGAACAGGATCATGACCGGAACCACGGAAAGAACAGCTCCGGAGAAAAGTGTATTGTAATTGTTTCCATAGGGAGAAAGATACGTCTGCAGACCGACGGTCAGGGTAAAACGGCTGTTCTTTGACATGACGATCAGCGGCCACAGGAAATCGTTCCAGCTGTTGGTGGCCTGCAGGATGATCATGGAAGCAAAGGCCGGTTTCATCAGCGGTGCCATGATTGCGGTGAAGGTACGGATCTCCCCGCAGCCGTCTATGCGGGCCGCATCAATAAACTCCCTGGAGATGGAGGACGCATACTGCATGAAGAAATAGATGGTGAAGGCTGATACCGCGAAGGGCAGCACCACACCCATATAGGTGTTCAGCAGATGCATCTTGTTTACTTCGTTGTACAGCGGGATCATCAGTGTTTCCGTGGGGATCATCATGGTGCTCAGGATCAGGGTAACGATCAGCCTTTTCCCTTTAAACTGATACATGGAGACCCCGTACCCCACCATAGCGGAGAGTATAATGCTGAGAAACGTGAACAGCACCGTTATGATGACGCTGTTTTTGAACCAGGAAAAATAAAGGCCCCCGTCTTCCTGCCAGAGCAGCGCGTAGTTGTGCGTATCCAGCATGTCCCGTGTGATCTTCAGAGCGATCCCGTTCTTAAAGACCAGGCTCATGTCCGAGACAAAGGAAGTGCGGATCAGATATACAAAGGGGGTCAGCGCGCATGCGGCGAAGGCCAGCAGGATGATCACCACCACGATCTTGTTAAGCATCCTTTTGCGTTTGCTGATCATGCCTCAGTCCTCCCTTCTGCCGATCCGGAAGAACCGGATGTAGATGGCGTTCAGGACCATCAGGAAGGCGAACAGCACCACGGACATGGCGGAGGCGTACCCCATGTCGAACTGCCCGAAGGCCGTCCGGTAAATATACAGTACGATCGTCAGGCCGATGTCACCCGGCGTTTTCGAGGAAGGCCACAGCACGAAGCTTTCACCGAACATCCTCAGACCGCCGTAGGTCAGGATGGTGATCACGAAGATCAGGATCGGCTTGATTCCCGGGATGGTCACATGGAAGAACCGCTGAACAGCACCGGCACCGTCCACATAGGCGGCGTCGTAAAGGTCCGTCGGTATGGTCTGCAGAGCAGAAAGGAAATACAGTACGTTCGTGCCCAGCCAGCGCCAGGTGGACGTGACCACCAGCGTCACCACTCCGGTCATCTTTGTGTCGTACAGCCATTCCTTCGGTTTCGACCCGAAGATCTGCAGCATGGTATTCAGCGGAGTATCTGTATTACTTCCGAAAAACAGCCGGAAATAGATGCCTGCCACAATGATGGAAGTAAGCGCCGGAATATACAGGGCGGAGCGGAACAGATTCCGGAACGGCGTCAGCGCGTTGTTCAGGATGACCGCCAGAAGGACCGCCAGCGTCACGTTCACAACGATGATGCCGATGGTGAACAGCAGGCTGGTCCAGATGGCATTTCCGATGTGCTGGTCCGTCAGCAGACGCTGGTAATTGGCCAGGCCCACAAATTTGTAGCTGCCGATCCCCTGCATTTTCTGAAAGCTGGTCTGCACCATGTTGATCATCGGGTAGACAAGAAAAATGCAGAACGAAAGGATGAAAGGCGCGCAGAAAAAGTATGGGGCTGTCTTCTGATTGATGATGCTTTTCTTCTTTTTCATGGGGAGATCCCTCCCTTGTTTTGAAAAGGGACTGCCGCCCTTCATACTGCGGCAGTCCCTGACAATCAGGATACTTATTCTATGATGTGTTCTTCCGTCTGCCATTCGAACCCGGAACTGCCCGTCGAAGGTGCAGAACTGACAGGATCCGTATAATCCCCTTTATTCCCGGAAGACTCACATCTGCAGGCTTTCAGTTACTGTGCGCTTGCGATCTCTGCCGCCGCGCTGGCCAGCGCTTCTTCGGGCGTCGCGCTCTGCTCGTTCAGCACACGGAACAGGATATCGCTTGCGACCAGAGAGTTTGCAAGGGAGAACAGCGGGGATGCAGTAATATTGGACGGATGGAATTTGTCCTTCATCGCCAGAACGACATCAAAGATATCCTTTCCGAAATACTGTGTGAACTTGTTGTCCTCCTTCATCACATCGGTCTCCCAGATGTCCCAGCGGAGCGGGTCGAATCCGAGCACGTTCCAGATCTTGGCAGCGCCTTCCTTGGAAACCTTTGCCTCCAGAAGGAATCTCTTGGCCAGATCCTGGTTCTCGCACTGTGTGGTCAC